>CAYWXO010000064.1:0-2976 GCA_964462255.1 uncultured Thiobacillus sp.
CGAGCGAGAACAGGATGTAGGACAGCGCGTGCGGCTCGGAATGCTTGCCGCGCAGAATCAGGAAGTAGGAGCCGACCGTCAGCAGTTCCCAGGCGACGAAGAAATCGAAGCTGTCGGTGGCGCGAATCAACATGGCCAATCCGGCAAACATCAGCATCGCCGATGGATAGAAACCGATGCGGCGGCCGTGTGCATGGTAGCTGGCAAGCAGCGTCAGTGGGCCGCCAATCAGGAAGATCACCGCGAAGATCATGCGCAGCGGGTCGTATTCGGTATAAGTGAGCGCGAACCAAACCAGCAGGCCGATAATGGCCAGGCTGTTCTTCACCCAAACCGGCAGCCAGTCGAGCAACAAGAAAGCCAACGCGAACAGCAACGGCAGCGCCAACAGCATGTTGTTGCGGCCGAACTGAATGCTGGAAAGCTCGCCCCAAACAAAACTCAAGGTCCAAGCGGCGCCAACCGCGGCGAGTGTGGCCAATACGGCACCGAATTTGTGTGCCGCAATGTTAATTGCTTCGTCGCCCCCTGCGGCCGGTGCGTCGCGTTTCATCACATAGCCGAACCAGCGGAACAGGTAACCGGCTTCCAGCAATGCGCCAAACAGAATCAACCCAAGCAGCGCGATGCGGCCTTCACCGGCGAGCAAGTGGACCAATTCCCATTTGGCGTAGAAGCCGGGGAACGGCGGCAAGCCGGTCAACATACAGATGAACGTGACGAAGGCGAATATCAGGAACGGTTGGTCGCGCAGTGCCGTCCAGGCTTGCAGTCCGCGTTCGGCGATCAGGCCGGATAACCAGAACAGTCCCGCCTTGGCAATGGCATGCGACAGCAGTAAACCACCCGCAATGAACAGCGTGTGTTCGCCGAGGATGTCGCGCTGGCCGAGGACGACCAGGATCAAGCCGGTTTGCGCGATGGATGAATAGCCGAGCAAGCGGCGATCATGCGTCTGCGGCAGCGCCAGCAGGTTGGCGGCGACAAAGGTGACAATGCCGATGCCGGTCGCCACCGGTAACCATTCTGCGCCACCAATCAACAGCAGTTTATCGAGCGCAAACAGGGCGGCTGCGCCGGTGGCGGCGGAAAACAACGCCGAAAAAGAGGGATGCGCCGATTCGTAAATATCCAGCGCCCAACCGTTGGCCGGGAACGGCTTCAGTTCGGCGACGATGGCGATGAACATCAGGAAAAACGCGATTGAGCCGCCGCTCACCAACAACAACGAAGCGTCGGCCATGCCGTCAATATTGAGCGTGCCAGTGGCGTGATAGGCAAAGATGATGCCGATCAGCAGAAAGGTTGAAATGAATTGCGAGGCGATTAGGTATTTGAAGCCGGCAGCCAAAGCTTGGCCATCGTGCTTGACCTGTTCAGAGAGCAACACCAACCCCGCGGTAGAAATCACCGCGAGCTCGAAAAACACGAACATATTAAAGATGTCGCGCGTCAGCACGATACCACTTAAGGCCATGACCGCAACCAGCCAGACCGCCATCGCACGGCGACCTTGTTGCAGCAAGGAATCCTTCATCGCCAAGGCGGCGAACAAACCAGTGAGATTGATCAACAAGGTCAGCGCCGCTTCCACCAAGCCCATGCGCAGATTAATCGCGAACGGCGGCGCGGTGCCAGCGGTGAAGATTTCTACTGCAGCAGCATCTGTCGTGGCGAAAATCCATAGCCAGCCGGCAGAAATCCAGCTCATGAAGGCCAGCGTAACCAGTGTAATCAGGTAGGCGAGGCCGCGTCGTTCTTCTTTCAGAAGACCGAGCAGGAAGGCGGCGGCTAGCGCCGCAGCAATGATATAGAGGGCACTCACCATTTCAGCTCCGTGAATTTAGCGATATCGAGCGTACGTTTTTTCTCGTACAGCTTGAGGGCGAAGGCGAGCATCAAGGCGGTGACGCCAAGGCCGATGACGATGGCAGTAAGAACCAGAGCTTGCGGCACCGGGTCGATGATGCGCGCCGCCGCATCAGCAACCGGCACGGCGGCATCAAGAATCGGTGCGGTGCGACCGCGCATGTGGCCAACGGCAACCAAGACAATGTGCACACCGGTATTGGCGAGGCTGAAGCCGACGATCATGCGCAGCAGATTGCGGTGCGTTAGCGCGCCGTAAAAACCAATCAAAATCAGAATAAAGCCAGCCGCCATGGCTAAGTGAGCGACGTTTCCAAACGTGCTTGGCATCATGATTGCTCCGTTTCCGACAGGCTCGCCAGCATCGAGGAAAACTCGGCACCGACCTTGAGACCGATCAGCGAATAGATAATTGGAATGACGCCAGCGGAGAACAATTCGCCGAGTGTGCCGATCGGCAGCAGGCGGTTATCGAGGAAACCGCCGGCGAAGAGAAGGCCGAGCACGCCAATGCCGACGAAGAGCAGCCCGGACAACGATTCGAGAATGGCGATCAAGCTATGGCTGAAATGCTTAAGCGGATCGGCCAACAATAGCAACAACATGCCCGAGGCGAGGATCGCACCGCCCTGGAAACCACCGCCGGGAGTGAGGTGGCCGTTGACGAAGACATAAACACCAAGCAACAGAATCAACGGGGTCAGCACGCGACTGCCAGTACTCAACAGTTCGCCCACCGGAATCCGCTGACTGGGAGCTCCGGGGGTATTAGTTGGCGTACTCGTTGGCAAATTTGAAGACACTCTGCCTTGCGCCAACACCAGCCCGACGATGGCAGCGGAGATGAACAACACAGTGACTTCACCCAAGGTATCAAGACCGCGATAAGTGACAATGATGGCGGTGACGATGTTGGCCGCGCCGATATCGGCAGCGGTACGTTCAGCGTAATAACGACCGGTGAGATTGAGTTGTTCATCCGGGCTGTAACCGACCAGCAAACTGGCGAACAGCGTGCCAACGGCAGCAAGCAGCAGCAAGGCGATAGCGCGCTTAATCATGGTGGGCTCCATTCTGTTCTGTGCCGTCCATTCGGGTTCCGTCCAT
>CAYWXO010000064.1:3076-15103 GCA_964462255.1 uncultured Thiobacillus sp.
GGTCAGGCCACTGCCGATAGCAGCTTCGGTCATCGCAACATCAGGCGCGGCAAGAATCAAAAACAGGATTGAGGCGATCAAGCTGACCAATCCAGCGGCGAGAATTGCAATCGGCAAGCGCTTGTCGCGAATCGCCACAATGGCCGCGCCGATCAATGTTATGCAGAGCAATAAAGTCATGCCCGTCATTAAGGTACTCATGGATTTTTCCCCTGATCTTCCGCCAGTCGATCAACGGTGGTTAGTGGTGATTTCTCAGCGCCGCTGCGGTGTGCTGCGCGGGCCAACACCTGTGAGGAAATGGGATTGGTAAACAGAATGAACAAACCAACCAGCAACAGCTTTGCCGCCCAGTCTGGTTGTAAACAGGCGACGCCGGCAAGAGACAACAGCGTGCCCAGCGTGGTGGCTTTGGTGCCGGCCTGAATTCGGTTAAAAACATCGGGCATGCGCACCAGTCCGAGGCCGCCGAGCAGCAAAAAAGCCGCGCCGGAAACCAGCAGCAAGCCGCCGAGAAGATCAAGTAAAGCGTCCATCAAAGACCTCGCTCAAGGTAACGGGCAACAACAATCACGCCGAGGAAGGACAGCAGCGCGTAAACCAACGCCACATCAAGATAGATACCGCGTTGTTCGACCAATGCCACCAGCGCAATGCCCGTGATGCCGATGATGGTCATCACATCAAAGGCGATGACCCGGTCGGCGGTCGACGGGCCTTTGACGAAACGATAAAGCGCAAGCAAAAGCGCCAGCCCGGTTAGTGTCGCGGCTAGATAGATTAGGGTATCAACCATACATGACCTCAAGATGCTGCTCGAAACCGGCCACGATGCTGGCGGTCGCCGCATCAATATCAGCCGATTCGACCGTAACCCAATGAACATAAAGCCACTCGCCATCCAGCTCAACCGACAGCGTGCCGGGCGTGAGTGTGATCGAGTTGGCCAGCATCAACCGCCCCATGCGGCTCTGCAAGCGGGTGCGCGTTTTAACAATGCCAGGATTTAGGGGCAGTGCCGGAGATAACACAATGCTGGCGAGGCGGAGGTTAGACTTGACCAATTCTTTCAGGAAATAGACCACGTAACGCGCGGTGGCAGCAAAAGCACTCGGTGTGGCACGAAATTCGGTGACAACAGCAAGGTTAGCGCGGAACAGGAAGGCAACAATGAAAGCGGTGATCGCGCCGATGAGCAAGACATCTAGCGCTAACGAGCCGTTAAGCAATACCCAGAACAATAAAAGTAACGCAAAAATTACTATAAAACGGACTGATTGAATCATAACTTCTCATTTTGGAAGATTCTGTTGACAAAAACCCCACTCCATCTGGTTTCTTATCCAAATTTCGTATGAAACTTGAATTGGGTTTATGCTGATATTCTAATGCACAAATGTGTCGAGACTATTTCAGTCAAGTATTATTTCTGCCAGCTCTGTGATCGGTTCGGTTCGATTCGGTTCAATTGATCAAGTCAACTTGCCTTGCTACAGAAATGCGATCAATGACAAATTGGAGGATTTTCGGTGTCTGTTGAAGAATTAAACCGCTGCGCTTGGTGCGGCACTGCGCCGATTTACCTGGCTTATCACGATACCGAATGGGGCGTGCCGCTGCATGATGAGCGCGCATTGTTCGAGTTTCTGATTTTGGAAGGTGCGCAAGCGGGCTTGTCCTGGTCAACCATTCTGAACAAGCGCGCGGGATATCGACGCGCATTTGATAATTTTGATGCCGAACGCGTTGCGCGCTACGACCAAACAGATGTGGCGCGATTGCTCGCCGATCCGGGCATTGTGCGGAATCGGCTAAAAGTGGCGTCGAGTATCGTCAATGCGCAAGCGACGTTGGCGATCCGTGAGACGTTTGGCGGCCTGGACACTTATTTTTGGCGCTTTGTCGATGGACAACCGCTGCAGAATACCTGGAGCGAGCTCAGCCAGTTACCGGCCAGCTCGCCCTTATCCGACACCATCAGCCGTGATTTGAAACAACGCGGCTTCAAGTTCGTCGGCTCCACCATTGTTTACGCTTTTATGCAGGCCACCGGCATGGTCAACGACCATCTGGTGGACTGCTTCCGCCATCAGGCATTGCGGCAAAATTGAAATCATTTACGAGAAAGCCGTAAAGAACAGCGCGAAAACAACACTCGCGACGCTGAGGCTGCCGAACATAACCGGTAGCCCGACTTTCATCCAGCGTGCCGGGGTGATGCGTGCTTCCGGCAGGCGTGAGCGTTCCGCTTCGGCAATACAGATCAAATTGGCGGTGGCACCGATATGGGTGCCGTTGCCGCCCAAGCCAACACCGATGGCGAGTGCCCACCACAAAGGCGTGACGTTGATGCCTTGTTGCTCCAATGCGGCGACGATAGGAATCATGGTGACGGTGAAGGGGATGTTATCGATAATGGCGCTGAGCACTGCAGCAACCCACATCAGCACTAGCGCAGTGGCGAGCAGGTGACCAGGTTCACTGGCAAAAGCAGCAAGTTGGGCCCCGACCAGATCAAGCAGCCCAGAGGCTTCGACGCCCCCAACCAGGACGAACAACCCGGCAAAGAACAGCAATACCGACCATTCGACTTTGGTCATCAATTTTTCTGGATCTGGCCGCAGCAAGGCCAGGGCCAGCGCCAAGCCAATGAGACTGACGAAGGCGGGATACCAGTGCAAGGTGTGATGCAGGAAGAAAAGAATAATGACGCCAACCAATACGCCGACGATGCGTTTGAGCGCTGGCCAATCCTGAATGGCCTTGTTTTCATCTAAGTCAACGACTGCGGCAACGTCAACGGACCTGAGTTCTTGTCGGAATAAAAACAGCAGCGTACCCATGACGATAAGCCAAACCGGCAAAATCAGCGGCCCCATGTGGGCCAGAAAGGTGACGAAATCGATATTCGCGGCGCTACCGATCATGATGTTGGGCGGGTCACCGACCAAGGTTGCCGCGCCACCGATGTTGGACATCATCGCCTCGGCAATGAGAAATGGTGCCGGGTTCAGGTTGAGCATACGCGTGACCAGTACGGTCAACGGCGCAAAGATAATCACCGTGGTGACATTATCGAGGAACATGCTAAGCACGCTGACCGCCGCGCATAGGTAGATCAGCAGCAGGCTCGGGCTGCCTTTGGCTAATTTGGCCAGCTTAATACCGAGATATTCGAAAGCGCCGGTGGGGCGCAACATGGCAACCAACAGCATCATGGCCATCAGCAGAAACATGGTATTGCCGTCGATAGCCAGAATGGCGGCATCCTGACTATAAAAACCGGCCCAGCCGCCGAGCATGACCATCACCACCGCGCCCAGCAAGGCGGCATAAGAGCGGTGCATGACCTCGGTAAAAATCAGGATGTAAGCCAGCACCAGAATACCCAACGCCAGCCCCATCTCGGCATTGAAGGATTGCACATGATGAAGTGGGGTCGTTAGTTCAGGCGCGCTCATGGTTTCGCCGCCAGATTCATCATGTGCTGCGCCAAACTCATGATGCTGACTGCGCCGAAGTATTCGTTGCCGTCAATGATGAAAATATAGGTCGTGTGATGGCGTTCCATGATCGCCAGCGCTTTGCTGATCGGTGCGCTGGCGTTAACTTGCGGCAGGGTAGGCAGGATGTAGTCGTCGATGGTGCGCGTGAGGACTTCTCGGCTATTCAGTTCGGGCAGGCGAAGGTGTTCGATGTTGTCACCCAGCATGTGCGAATGCATGGTCAGGTATTCCGGCAAACAGGTTCGCTTCAGGATGTGCCGGATCGATGCTTTGCCGGAGATGATGCCTCTGGCATCGCGGAAGGGGATACCCGGCATTTGTGCTTGGATGCACTCGCGAAACAATTCGGCAACCCGCATGCCAGGGGTTGCCAACGCAGTTGGCGTGGCGAAATCGCGCAAATTCATGGCTGAACCTTTGTTATGAGGGCTAAATTTTCGGCATCGTCCTTCAAGCTCAACACCCTTGGACGTTAGAATCACCCGCTGAACGCACCGAACAGGGTGCATTTCTAAAATCGGCATTATCAACTTCAACACTTTCAAACACTAGGAATAGACAAGTTTTTTTGGGCTACCTGAGTGGTTACAACTTATCGAGCCCAGAAGGCAATCCAAATCCATGATGGCAAATCTCACCCAAATACTGGTTTTACTGGCAGTCGCAGTCACCGTTGCCGTCATCTTTCAACGCTTGCGGATTCCTTCCAGCCTTGGCTATCTACTGGTAGGACTCATTCTGGGTCCATTCACGATAGGCCCAGTCGTCGAGGTTCCGCAAATGAAGGTCTTGGCCGAATTCGGGATTGTTTTTCTGCTCTTCACAATTGGGCTTAATTTTTCCATTCCGCAAATTCATGCCCTCCGCCATCAAGTCCTTGGCCTTGGTACCGGACAAGTGGTATTAACCACTGCTGTGGTCGGTTGTTTGACTTGGCTGGCGGGTCTGGCACCGGCCGCAGCATTCGTGATCGGCGCGGTGTTCGCGCAATCATCCACCACCATCATCGGCAAACAGCTAGCGGAGCAAGGCGAAGACACCAGCCGACACGGCCGGCTCGGTCTGGCGATGTCAGTCTTCCAAGATGTCACCGCCGTCCCATTTGTCGTAATCATCCCTGTGCTTGCCATCGCCACAAGTGCCGAACTACTAGCTACCGCCCTAGGTTTGGCACTGGCCAAAGCCATTCTGGCATTTGCGTTAGTTTTCTTCGCCGGTCGATGGCTGCTCCGTCCCCTCTTCCATCTAATCGCCAAGCATCGTTCTGCCGAAGTTTTTACCCTGACTGTTTTGCTCGTTGCATTACTAGCCTCTTGGACAACTCACAACTTAGGGCTTTCCATGGCTTTTGGCGCATTCCTGGCAGGAATGATGCTGGGCGACACCGAGTTCCGCCATCAGGTAGAGTCAACCATCCGCCCCTTCCGCGATGTTCTGCTCGGACTATTTTTCGTCGGCATCGGCATGTTGTTCGATCCCCGCAGCATTCCGCTGGTGTGGCATTGGGCATTAATGGGGGCGGCGGTATTACTCATTAGCAAGATACTGCTTGTTGCATTCATGGTGCGTAAAAGCGGGGTTGACCGTTTAACCGCCTGGCGCACCGGCGTGCTACTGGCGGTGGGCGGTGAATTTGGCTTGGCGCTGATTGCCATCGCGCTCGGCGCCAACGTGATCGATGTGTATCTAGGCCAGATCGCATTAACGTCAGTGCTTTTTTCGATGATTGCAGGCCCATTTCTCATCCGATATAACGAAGCGGTCGCAAACCTGTTCGTCAACAAGTTTGTCAGCAAACAAGTGCATCTGAAAATTGAGCACGAAACGCTCCCCCTCAACCCGGAGACCACAGCACATCTGCACAACCATGTAATCGTTTGTGGCTATGGACGAATCGGTCAAAGCGTCGCGCACTTTCTGGTCGAAGAGAAAATTCCATTCATTGCACTTGATCTCGACCCGGTCCGCGTGCGCGAGGCGCACACCGCTGGCGAGCCGGTTTACTACGGCGATGCTTCCGAACACGACATCCTTGACGCAGTGGGACTCGGACGCGCCCGTCTTGTTGTCATCAGCCATGATGATTTTCCGGCCGCACTCAAGGTATTAAGCCACCTGAGAGCCGTGCGGCCAGACTTGCCCGTGATGGTTCGCACGCGTGACGAAAGCCATGTTGAAGAACTACAGGCCGCCGGAGCCTTGGAAGTGGTACCTGAAACACTGGAAGCAGGTTTGATGATCGCTTCTCAGGTTTTGCTTCTACTCGATGTCCCGCTTTCGCATGTCATGCGTCGAATTCGAGAGCAACGCTCAGGTCGCTACCATTTGATGCGGGAGTTCTTTCGCGGCGATGAACTGATACAAAAACAGGATGAAAGAGACGCGCACCGCCTTCGCTCTATCGTGATTCTACCCGAGAGTGCAGCCATCGGCTGTCAGCTACAGGAATTCGATCTTGCAGGCGTAACAGTCACCGCGCTGGTCCGTTCTGGCGTGCGCAAATCCTCGCCATCACCTGAAACCAAACTCATAGCAAATGATGTCATCGTACTGTATGGCTTATTGGACGACTTGCAGCGGATTGAACGTCTGATGCTTGAATAAGGGACTAAATTTACCCCTCCCCTAGCCAATTCTGGCATGAACGACTTAGGGAATGGGCATGTAGCACGCGTAGGCACATCTGCCCGTACAACGAATGAAATGGAGGTCAGAACAATGGGTACACTAAAAAACATCTTGGCGGCAACCGATTTATCCAACAGCTCAATTCACGCCGTAGAGCGCGGATTTTTGATCGCCAAGGAAACAGGAAGCAACTTCATCGTGGCCCATGCGCTCGACTTGGATGCTTTATCCTCTTTACGCTCATTGCTGGGTGAAAACATCACGGCGCTGGAACAAAAAGTTTTGGATGATGCGCGTGAACAGTTGCTCGAACTGGTTTCAGACCCGCAGCGAAATCAAGGCGTAACTGCCAGCCTCCAGCTTGAGCGGGGTTTAGCGACCACCGCCATACCCGAAAAAGCTGAAGCAATCGGGGCCGATCTGATCTTGGTAGGCGCGCACGGTAGCGGATTTTTGCAGCGGATTTTGCTCGGTTCCACCGCATCTCGACTTCTGCGCAAGAGCAAATGTCCGGTTCTTGTCGTCAAGCAAGCGCCGCACGATACCTATAAGCGCGTTCTCGTCGCGGTTGATTTTTCGCCCAGCTCGGCGAACGCAATTCGCATGGTGCGTGAAGTGGCTCCCGCTGCTGACATTTTGTTGCTGAATATTTTTGAAGTGCCATTCGAAGGCAAAATGCAGTACGCCGGCGTTAAGGAAGAAATCATCCATCAGTACCGCATCGAAGCGCGTGAGCATGCATTACATCAGTTACACGATTTGGCGAAATCGGCAGGGCTTGCACAAGGCGATTACACCGGCTCCGTGGTTTATGGCGATACAACGCGGCAAATTATCGAGCACGAAGAAAAATATAACTGTGACTTGATCGTAATGGGCAAGCACGGCATTCATGTGACCGAAGAACTGCTTCTCGGCAGCGTCACCAAGCGCTTACTGGCGGAATCTCAAAGCGATGTGCTTGTTGTAATCGACCCGCGTGGGCCGGGCATTGTGGAAATCACCCCATAGACCGATCCCCACTACTGCCTGATCGCCCATCAAGCGGCATTGGTCGCCGTGCTCTCCACTTGCGGCGCAAATCGATCCAGCACGTGGCGGGTCATGCCTTTGGCGAGCTCCTCCTCGCCAAAGAAAACGGTGCCGATAGCCTCTTTGCGCAAGATTTCCGATTCGTCCTCGCTGTGCGTGCGCAACACAATCTCGATGCCCGGATTCAACGTGCGCGCGGTATCGACCATGTGACGGACATTGAGCGGGTCCGGCGAAGCCACCACCAACATGGCCGCATGCGCGATATGGGCCTGAATCAACACGGCGGGGTCCGCCGCGTTTCCAGACACGGCAACCATGCCTTTCTTGCGCAACTGCTCAACAAGTTCGCGATTCTGTTCCGCCACCACATAGGGAATGCCGCGCGCATCCAGCGCCGCCGCGATGCGCCGACCGACGCGCCCATAACCCACCAGCACGACCTGGCCTTCAAGATATTTACGCTCGGTACTCATCGGCAATTCGGCATACGGATCGACGCGCAACTCAAGTTCGCGCGCCAGCTCCGAACGCTTCAGTAACCAGCGCTGGAACGGAGCGTTGACAACGAAAAGGAAAGGATTCAGCGCGATGGAAATCAGTGCGCCGGCAAGCACCAGACTCATCCCTTCGGCAGGAAGCAAGCCGAGCGTCAGCCCCAATCCGGCCAGGATAAAAGAAAACTCGCCGATCTGCGCCAGACTGGCGGCTACCGTCAAAGCCGTGTTGAGCGGATAGCGAAAGGCCAGCACCAGCGCCATCGCCGCCATGGATTTGCCGAACACGATAATGGCCACCACAACCAGCACTTTTAGCGGCTCATCCACCAGAATGGAGGGCACAAACAACATGCCGACGGAAACGAAAAACAGCACCGAGAAAGCATCACGCAAAGGCAAGGATTCTTCCGCCGCACGATGGCTGAACTCCGATTCGCGCATCACCATGCCGGCAAAGAAAGCGCCAAGCGCGAACGAAACGCTAAAAAACGCCGCCGCACCGTAGGCAATTCCTATTGCGGAAGCGATGACCGACAAGGTAAACAATTCGCGCGACCCCGTCCGCGCCACCTGCCATAACAACCAGGGCAGCACGCGGCGGCCCGCAATCAACATCAACGCAATAAAAGCCGACACCTGCAGCAAAGTTTGGCCTATGGTCATCCACAAGGGATTATTTGTATCTGCCTGGGCCACCTGATTGCCGCCGAGAATTCCCGCCAGCGGCGGCATCAACACCAGAACCAGCACGGTGACCAGATCTTCCACCACCAGCCAGCCGACCGCGATGCGCCCATTCATCGAATCCAGTACGCCGCGCGCTTCCAATGCCTTCAACAGCACCACCGTGCTGGCGCAAGACAAGGACAAACCAAAAATCAAGCCGCTGCCCCAACTCCAGCCCCACCACCACGCCACCAACATGCCCAGCAGCGTCGCCAAACTCATCTGCGCCACCGCGCCGGGAATAGCGATACGCCTGACCGCAAGCAAATCGTGCAAGGAAAAATGCAGCCCAACGCCGAACATCAACAACATCACGCCAATTTCGGACAACTGCGCGGCAATATGCACATCGGCGACAAAACCCGGCGTCGCCGGGCCAATGGCGATGCCGGCAAGCAAGTAGCCCACCAGCGCCGGTATCTTGATCCGCTCAGCGATGAAGCCAAAAATCAAGGCGATGCCAAAACCCGCGGCAATGGTGGTGATCAAGGGATAGTGATGTTCCATACAACTCCGTTACACATTATTCGCAAAAGCTCAACTCACAGAAACCATCCAACCCAATCAACCCATGGCTTCCTTCTGCCATGCCAATAATCGAGCAAAATTGAATAAAAACTTCCGACATATTGGCCCAATGTGCCCAGCAGACTCAATTTGACTAAGCGCGTCTAGTCAGCCGTGCTGCGATCCAAGTGATGCCGATCGCCACAACCACCAAACCGAAGGCGATACCGACCTGGCTGATGAGGTTGGGTGCGAATAATAGCAGAGTGCCCAGTTCGAGCATCATGATTCCAGACATCAATTTAAGTAATCTACCCTCTCGTTCACTCAATTTTCTAGCGCCCAAACTGCGTGCAAACACCAACACAATCAAACCCAGTGGTATCACGTAAATGAGGTTATAAACCGCGAGATAGCCATAACGAGCGGCAGTGGACAAATCTGCCAAGGTCAACAAACGGGTATAGACCATGGGAAACCCTGCCGTGCATAGCAGTTCGTAAAAATTGGCGGCAATCGCCAGAAAGAGCGTGGCCGAAAGCATGGCCGGCAAGTTTTCCGCACTGAGAATGGCGCGGGTACGGCGGAAGATGTCCGGTTTCCTGGCTTCTGGAATCGACAGCGAAGGACCTTTTTCAAACAAGAAAAAATCCTTCACATTCATGGCCCCCACCCCTACCGCCAGCGCGCCAGCCGCCAAAGTTACCGCTGCGAGATGGCCAAACAATTGAAAGACATTAAGCCAAGCGGCCATGAAAGCAAAATACATCAGCCCGGAAATCACAACGAAAACGCCACCAATCAGCAACATGCGTGCGCGACTTTTTTGATGCGCCATCATCGAAAGCAAGAACAACAACACAAAAAAGGCACATGGGTTGAAAGCATCCAGCCCGGCCAGAATCAAGGTCAACGCAGGCAACGAAAACTGGGTGGCATCCACCGCGCCAATCCACGGCAGATTAATCGGCGCGGCGGATGCGCCGACGTTGGCTTGCGCCGTTACTGGCCCGCCAGCGTTAATCCGCGCATAACACGCATCAAGACGCTGACGGATCAACGCACCGGTCGTTGCGTCGCCCCCCCAACCGACATGCATTTCCCCGCAAAAAAGCAGCGCCGGCACCGAGGCCGCATCAGCCCCCAGTTGGCCAGCCAAGGTCTCGTACAAGCGAATATTTTCCGCACTGCGCGATACTTCCAACGCGTGCAGTTGCACCCAAGGCCGTGTTTGTGGAATCGCTTCGATGTAAGGATGCGCGTCAGTGCAGTGCGGACAACGCAATGACCAAAAAAAGTACATCTGCACTTGCGCCTGCCCATCTCCCCCCGTAACCAACCAAACATCGTCCGCCAGTGCGGGGCGAGGCAACAAAAACAACAAGCAGGCAATGATCTGAAGCAGAAATTTATTCCTCATCGCATTTCATCCCGTCGAATCATGGCGAATATCAAGTAACCCTCAGACAACCCACAGGTAACGCAATATTCATTATCGTGCGGCGATCAGCAAGCGCAAGCTGAACGCGTGGATAAACACCGCGCAACACTAAGTTGAACAATTTGGCCACGCCAAGGCGGTTTTTTCTGCCCCGTGTGCAGCCGACGGTTCCAATGTCCAGCCGGCACGAAGAACATCATGGCGGAAGCTGTTCGGCTGCTAAACTTGCCGGCTGTTGAAATCACAACTCTTTATCTCTTAAATAGAACACATCTACTATGATTTATGACGCTTTTAATGGTGATGCCGATGGCATCTGTGCTTTACATCAACTTCGTCTGGCCGAACCGGTAGAGACAACCTTAATTACCGGCGTTAAGCGCGACATTGGCCTCCTCAAAAAAATCCATGCCATCGCAGGTGATGAAATAACTGCGCTTGATATCGCCGTTGAGAAGAACGCGGCGGCCTTAGCGGAATTTCTTGCCGAAGGCGTCAAAGTGCGCTGGTTTGATCATCATCAGCCGGGTGAATTACCCACGCACGCCAATTTTCAAGCGCACATTGATACGTCTGCTGACGTATGTACCAGCTTATTGGTTGATCGCTACTTAGCCGGTCGTTACCGAATTTGGGCGGTGACAGCGGCATTTGGCGATAACTTGCACGCTGCCGCCCGCACCGCTGCCGCGCCCTTGGCATTAACCGAAGCACAGCTTAATCAATTGCAAGAACTAGGAGAATGCCTAAATTACAACGGCTATGGTGATAACCTGGAAGACCTGCATTTTCACCCCGCCGCGTTGTATCACTTACTCCATTCTTATACCGACCCCTTTGCTTTTATGCATGAATCAGCGGCATTTCAAACATTACGCGCCGGCTATGCCGCTGATATGGCGCAAGCACGCGCCTGCTCGCCCATGGCAGCTCGGGAACATGCTGCTGTTTTCATATTACCGGACGCTGCCTGGGCACGCCGCGTTTCAGGGGTTTATGCCAATGATCTGGCTAGCACCTATCCGCACCGCGCCCACGCAATGCTGACGCGTGCGCCCAAAGGCCATTACGTCGTCAGTGTGCGCGCGCCCTTGCATAACAAAAATGGTGCCGATGTGTTGTGTCAGCAATTTGCAACCGGGGGGGGCCGCAAGGCGGCTGCAGGGATAAACGTTTTACCTGAAGAACAGATTACCCAATTCGTTGAAGCCTTTTTTAACGCGTGGCCAAGCACAGCGGCCCGCAACTAACGTATTTAGTCCACCAAGGTGCGTTAGCGCACCATTTTTTATCTTTTATGGAGAGATTTCATGCTCAAAATATTACTTCCCGTTGACGGCTCCGGCAGTTCGACCCGCGCCGCACACTATCTCGCTGCTATAGCCAACACTACGCCCGACCTGGAAATTCACCTGCTCAACGTACAGCCGCCCGGCGACGACTGGATGGTGCGACGCATGCTAAAAGCAGAAGAACTGGCTGCGCTGGAACAAGATTGGGGCAATGCAGCGCTTGAACCGGCACGCGATTTGCTTACCAATGCGGGTGCGCTGGTCAAAACCCACGTTACTCAAGGCGACATTGCCCCCAGCATCATCCGCCTTGCCACCGAACTGGGCTGCAATCAAATTGTCATGGGCAGCCACGGCCGCACGGGTTGGACCGGCTTATTGATGGGATCGGTGGC
>CAYWXO010000065.1:0-5548 GCA_964462255.1 uncultured Thiobacillus sp.
TGAAGCGGCCGGGCTGGTTTGTGCAAGCAGCGGGCTAATCAGCCACCCCGACGGCAAGGCTGAAACAAAGCCTAGCGCCGCCAAAATGGGCAGCAATCTGATTGAACGTTTGGATGGATTGCCATGCTTGCCTAGCTTCATGTGCTACTCCAGAGGGAATTGTTTGGGAGAAATGTGCCGAAAGCCTTGCGGCTTGAGAAGCGTGAATTTGATGAAATTCTACCAAGCAAATTTTACTCATCGCAGATAATCAAGCAGAAAATTTGCCTCTTTGCAACAAGGCATTTCAAGGCAAAACGCCGCGCGTGGGCGGTTATAAAAATTAACACCATGCCATAATCCAGCACCGTGCAAAATCACTTTTACACCCTGCCGGTTAACACATCTTTACTTAAGAGTTATCAATGAATTTCGCCAAGCGTACGCAGATTTTTTTGCAATCTACCGATTACCCCGCTGTTAAACATCGTCTTAGCGGGAAGTCTGGCCGTACTATTTTTTGTTGGTCACCTTGGGCTTTCTTGGCGCAGCGTGGTCGGGTTAGCGTAAGAATAAATCTGCCCTGAACCACTACCACAGAACACTAGCGCAATCGCTCAAAGGCAGTATTTCCCGCTTTAAAATTTGAGGAGCAGAAAGAAACGCCATGGAAAATTTCGACGCTGCAGTAAGACTTGAATTGGCTAATCTACGCGCAGAATACTTAAAAGCGCTGCCGAATGAGATTCAGCAAATTAGCGAATTGGCGCAAGCTTTACAGGCTGACACGCGCTGCAATGCCACGCTGAATACACTGCATCTTCGTCTGCATAAACTGGCCGGCGCGGGCGGCAGTTTTGGTCTTAATCAATTAAGCAGCGAGGCACGCGAGCTAGAAAAACAGGTGAGGGCGTGGGTAAAAGAAGGGACGACTCAGATAGAAAAATCCACGCTACAGCAATTCAGCGCGGATATTGGCAAGCTAATTGAAACACTGGTGGAAGCGGAAAATGACGACTGGCTTTCCCTGCCCCAATAAATTCAACCGACTGCCATGCGGCAAAATCACCGCATGGCCAGCGGCTAAAACTCCAAATTAAATCCCCACTTTATAACCCTACAGCCCTGCATCCGCCTTTAACGATTCTGCTTTATCGGTCGCTTCCCAGGTAAATTCCGGTTCATCACGGCCAAAATGGCCATACGCGGCAGTCTTCTGATAAATCGGGCGCAGCAGATTCAGCATATTGACGATGCCTTTCGGGCGTAAATCAAAGTGCTTCAAGACCAATTCGGTCAACCGTTCATTGCTCACCTTGCCGGTGCCGTAAGTTTCCACCATCACTGACGTCGGTTTGGCGACACCAATCGCATAAGAAATCTGAATCAAACACTTACTGGCCAGGCCGGCAGCAACAATGTTCTTGGCCACGTAGCGGCCGGCATACGCGGCGGAACGATCCACTTTCGACGGATCTTTACCGGAGAAGGCACCGCCACCATGCGGCGCGGCCCCACCGTAGGTATCCACAATGATTTTACGGCCGGTCAAACCGCAATCGCCTTGCGGACCGCCGACGATAAATGCGCCAGTGGGGTTCACCAAAAACTTGATATCGCCTTTGATCAACTCTTTCGGCAACACCGGCTTGATGATGTCATCGATGATCGCGTCGATCGCTGCTTGTTTCATGCGCTTGCTGCCGTTAATCAATTCAGCCATTTCCGGTGCGTGCTGGGTCGATAACACGACGGTATCAATAGCGTCAGGCTTGCCATCGACATAACGCAGCGTCACTTGCGATTTCGCGTCCGGCCGCAGCCAAGGCAAGCGGCCGTCTTTGCGCAACATCGATTGACGCTCCACCAAACGATGCGCCAGATAGATCGGCATCGGCATCAAACCGGGTGTTTCATCGCAGGCATAACCAAACATCAAACCTTGGTCGCCGGCCCCTTGATTAAGAAAATCGTCGCTGGCGCGATCAACGCCCTGCGCAATGTCCGGGCTTTGCTTATCGTAGGCCACCAGTACGGCGCAACCTTTGTAATCGATTCCGAACTCGGTGTTGTCGTAACCGATCCGCTTCAGGGTATCACGTGCAATATGGATGTAATCGACATTGGCGGTGGTGGTAATTTCGCCCGCCAAAACCACCAAACCGGTATTGCACAATGTTTCAGCAGCAACGCGGGCGGTGGGGTCCTGCGCCAGAATGGCGTCTAGAATCGCATCAGAAATCTGATCGGACACTTTGTCCGGATGGCCTTCAGAAACGGATTCAGAAGTAAAGAAATACGCTTGTGTCATGTGGTAATGCTCCTTTTTTCCCCAGTTGGATTCGGCGTGACCGACTCCGGGGACAGGAGCAGGACGCTTTAGCTGAATTTATATCCCGCCCGCAAGTTGTCTGATTTAACGCGGCGGCACGATAATTCTAATGTTCTCTGTTCTCACGGGTCAAATCTACTTTGCTTTTAATTCTTCGTCTGTTTGCGCAACTCCCTTTGCCGGTGTTGCATTTTTTTGGCGCACTGCTCGGTTTACTCAGCCTGTTGCGGCGGCGTCACCGGCAAGTGGTCAGCGAAAATCTGCGCCATGCCGGGTTTTATTCCACCACGTTGTTGCTCAAATCGTCCCTTGAATTTGGCAAAGGGCTGATCGAATTACTGCCCATTTGGCTGCGTCCGCTCGATGAAGTCACCGGCTGGGTGCGCGAAGTGCGCGGCTGGGAGCACGTCGAAGCGGCCCTGGCGACCAATAAAAACGCAAATAAAGGTGGCGGCAAAGGCCTAATCGTACTCGGCCCGCATTTAGGCTGTTTAGAGCTGGCCGGTTTATATCTCGCCGCGCGCATGCCAATTACCGCGCTATATCGCCGCCCGCGCCAAGACTGGGCGCATGCCTTAATGCAAGCAGGGCGTTGTCGCGGCCAGGCATTCATGGTGGAAGCGAATCTCGCCGGCGTGCGCGCCTTACTGAAAGCGCTCAAGCGAAATCAAGCGGCGTGGGTGTTGCCGGATCAAACGGCCAATAAAGGCGAAGGGGCGTGGGCCCCCTTGTTCGGTCGCTGGGCGTATATGCCGACGCTGCTCTATCGCTTGGCTGAATCCTCCGGCGCACAGCCTTTGTTGTTCTGTTGCGAACGGCTGAGCTGGGGCCGCGGCTACCGGCTAATCATTGAGCCGTTGCCGCCCCTGCCGACGGATATCACGGCGGCGATGTGCATCGTCAACCAAGCACTGGAAGCGTCGGTGCGCCGCTTGCCGCATCAATATCTTTGGAGTTATCGCTTGCATCGGCTACATCACGACGCCCCGCCGCCGGAGGAAAATACCAATGGGGATACCAAGGCAAATACCAAGTCAAATACCCAAGAAAACCCCGCGGAGCTTGGCGCATGAGACGGCTCGGCATCGCGGCATTATGGCTACTTTGGCGCATTTTGCCGGCGCGCACTTTGGGCAACGTCGGCGCAGGGCTGGGTGCGCTGCTCTATCACCTGGCGGCGGAGCGACGACGGATTGCCGCGACCAATTTGCGCCTCTGCTTTCCCGAATTGAATGAAGCCGAACGTGACACCTTGCTGCGCCGTCATTTCCGCGCACTGGGCCGCGCCAGCTTGCACGAAACCATCTCGTGGTGGGGCAGCCGCGCGGAAGTGGATGGCTTAACCCGTTTGGAAGTGCTCGAACATCTGACGCCGCATCTCGGCAAACCGTTGATTCTGTTCGCGCCACATTTTGTCGGCGTTACGCTGGGCGGTGTGCGTTTAACCAGCGCCTTCGCGCCTTTGGTGACCTTAAATGCCCACATCAAAAACCCATACATCCATCAATTGGCGTTTCAGGCGCGCCAGCGTTTCAGCCGGCAGGGTATACACTCAGAAATTTATCAGCGCCACGACGGCATCAAACCGGTCTTGAAAGCGGTGAAAAGGGGCTTACCGTTTTATTACCCGCCCGATCTTGATTTCGGCCGCAAAGATGCGATTTTTGTTGAGCTATTCGGCACGCCGGCCGCCACAATCACCGGCTTGGCGCGTATTGCGCGCGTCACCGGCGCAGTGGTGGTGCCTTGCATCACCCAACAAATAAACCACACGCAGGACAACAACGGCTATGTAACGCGCTTTTATCCGGCCTGGACGCATTTTCCCAGCGACGACATCGCCGCCGATACCCGGCGCATGAATGCTTTTCTGGAAGAGCGCATCCGCGAAATGCCGGAACAATATTTCTGGGTACATAAACGATTCAAAACACGGCCTGAGGGCGAAGCGAGTGTGTATGCGAGTGGGTATGAATGAGCTAAACAACGTGGATACCATTGAAATTTCCGCCTTACGCCTAGATGAAGCCGAGGCGTTAGTCGAGCTAGCCGGGCAAATCTGGCGGGCGCATTACCCCGGCATCATCAGCGCGGCACAAATCGAATACATGCTGGCGCAACGCTATCGGCCGGTGTTAGTGCGGCAATTTATCGCCCGCGGTGATATCTGGCTGGCGGCGCGCATGGCCGGCAAACTGGTCGGATTTGGCCACAGCCATCCGCTCGGCGACGGTGACTACAAGCTTGACAAGCTCTACGTCCACAGTACGTTGCAGCGGCAAGGCATCGGCGGCCGACTCATTGCCGAAGTATGCCAAGCGGCGATCGCACGCGATGCGTCCCGCTTGGTGTTGCGCGTTAATCGTGAAAATCACCCAGCGATTCACGCTTACCTGAAGCACGGTTTCAAGATTGCCACGCTGATTGACGAAGCAATCGGCGACGGTTTTTTCATGCAAGATTACGTCATGGCCAAGGAGTTAAATAATGTCACTTAATACCGAACCCACCTTCAACAACCCCAGCCCGCAAGCAATCAAAGCTTTATTGCAGCGCGTCAAAACCATCGCCGTGGTCGGCCTCTCCCCCAAACCGGATCGGCCCAGCTTCAGCGTATCGCAAGCCATGCAGCGCTTCGGCTATCGCATTATTCCCGTACGGCCGGCACTGAGTGAAGTGTTGGGCGAACAGGCCTACGCCCGCTTGGCCGATATTCCGTTTCCGGTCGATCTGGTCAATGTATTCCGCGAAGCCGCGGCGATTCCCGGCATCGTCGATGAATGTTTGGCGATCGGTGCGCCGGCCATCTGGATTCAGGAAGGTATCGTGCATGATGCCGCGGCGGAAAAAGCACGCGCCGCCGGCCTCACCGTCGTGATGGATCGCTGCATCTACAAGGAATATGTCCGCCTGATGCCGTAACTTCGCAGCGCGTATGGGGTTCACGTACGGGAGCGGGCGAATGCATTTTTGCACCGATGCAGCAAGAATGCGGCCCATGAATGCAAGCAAACCTTTCCTCGACCCCTCTCAAGATACGGATGTCGCTTGGGCACGACGTAAAGAATCCATCTTAGCCACACTGAAAATGTTCCGCATGACGTTAGATGCCGTGCGGCGACATTCCGAATGGGTAGAATCTCAGCACGGCATTAGCGCTGCAGAGCTTTGGATCTTGTGGGAACTCACCCAAACCCCTGGCCTGCGTGCCGTTGACTTGACCAAATCAATGGCATT
>CAYWXO010000065.1:5648-8129 GCA_964462255.1 uncultured Thiobacillus sp.
GCCAATGCCTCCCCGCAATACGGTCAAGGCGTCCTCAAATCGGCGATGGGTCAATTGCCGGATAGCTCGCTCGCCCAACTGGTTAATGCGATGAGTGATCTCGTGCAAAACTTGCCATTCATTGAAGAAAGTGCCGCCCTGCAACCGATGGCCGATCTGCTCAAACCGCATGGGCAAGGTACGCATGCCACTAAGCCCCTCCCTGTCCTCAGCGCAAATAGCAGCGTGCGGCCGCCCTCTTTTTAAGGAATTCCCATGGACACTCAAATTGATCTTTTCCTCAGCTCCCTGCACACCTTCTGGGGTGAAATTGCCGTTTTCATGCCCAAGCTGCTTGCCGCCTTATTGTTAATTTTGCTGGGTTGGATGTTGGCGCGCGTTCTTCGCGCCGGCATGCGGCGTGGTTTAGTCGTATTGGGCTTTGGCCGCATGGCCGAACGCTCCGGCCTGGAAGCGCTGGTCAAACAAGCCGGCGTCGATTTATCCCTGGCCGGCATCATTGCCGGCACCACCTATTGGCTGGTATTGCTGGTGGTGGCCGTTTCGGCCGCCAATAGTCTTGGCCTGGACGCGCTCGCCGGCCTCGCCAACAAAGTCATTCTTTATCTGCCCAAAGTCGTCGTCGCCATTCTGATTTTGGTCTTTGGCACGCTCATCGCCCGCGTCGTCAACCGCTTGGTTTTTGCTTGGCTGAACAATGCCAAATTTCCAGCCGCGCTCACTGTCAGCACCGGCGTGGAATACGCCGTGCAAATTTTCGCGCTCTTTCTGGCACTGGAACAACTGGAAATCGGCACCGCCCTGTTGACTGTCGCTTTCTCCATCGTTTTCGGCGGCATTGTCCTCGCACTTTCTCTTGCCTTCGGCCTGGGTGGACGTGAGTGGGCCGCCGATCACATCAAGGAATGGTCGAAAAAATCATAAGCAAGCGCGCTACCTTGCTGCCTATCGGGCTGATCTGCCCGATAATGGCGGCATGAAAATCCAGTTCACCAAAATGCAGGGTGCCGGCAACGATTTCGTTGTTATTGACGGCATCAACCAAGCGATTGACCTATCGCCGGCCCAATTTCAGGCGCTCGCGGATCGCCACTTTGGCATCGGCTGCGACCAGATTCTGCTCGTAGAGGCAGCTACCCACACCCATTGCGATTTCCGATACCGCATTTTCAACGCCGATGGCGGCGAAGTGCAGCAGTGCGGCAATGGTGCGCGCTGCTTCGTCCGCTTCGTGCATGAGCACGGCCTGACACCAAAGCGCGAAATTCGCGTGGAAACCGCTGCCGGCATCATCATTCCCAAGCTGGAAGACGATGGCCGCGTCACGGTGAACATGGGGCCGCCACGCTTCGAACCGGCCGAAATTCCATTCACCGCCCCAGAGCGCAGCCTGACTTACCACTTACACGTGGCCGCGCAAGACCTGGAAATTTCGGTGCTTTCGATGGGCAATCCACATGCCGTTTATCTCGTTGAAGCAGTGGAAACTGCCCCGGTGGCTGAACTAGGCCCGCGCATAGAACACCACCCCCGCTTTCCACAACGGGTTAATGTCGGCTTCATGCAAATTTTGCAGCGCGACGCAATCAAACTGCGCGTGTTCGAACGCGGCAGCGGTGAAACGCTCGCCTGCGGCACCGGAGCCTGCGCTGCGGTTGTCGCCGGCATCATGCGTGGCAAACTCGATTCCTCTGTCCAAGTCCATACCCATGGCGGCGATCTTTCCATCCACTGGGCGGGATCTGGCAGCGATGTCTTCCTCACCGGCCCGGCCGTTACTGTATTTCAAGGCGAAATAAATCTATGAATATCACCCCCGAACAAGTCGGCGAATTCCTGCTTCACAATCCGGAGTTTTTTGCCAGCCACCCTGAGCTGCTCGCTGATATCAGCGTACCGCATCCGTATGGCAACCAAGCCATTTCATTGGGTGAACGGCAAGTTCTCGCGCTGCGTGATAAATCGCGCGGACTCGAAATGAAACTGCGCGAATTCATCCGTTTTGCGGAAGAAAACGATGCCATCGGCGACAAGCTGCACAAGGTGGCCATTGATTTAATGCGGGCACGCAGCCTGGATGCCGTGTTCCTCTCCCTGAACATGAATCTATCTGAAAGCTTTGCCATTCCGCATAGCACCCTGCGCATCTGGGCGGATCACACCCCGATTGGTGCCGCCAATATGCCGGAATTTGCCGCAGTCAGCGCAGAGACGCAATCGTTGATGACCAGCTTGATGATCCCGCGCTGCGGCCCGGATGTGCCGGATGATATTCGCGCTTGGTTCGGCTCCATCGGCCCCAATCAGCACTCGTTTGCCTTAGCTCCGTTACGCGAAGACAACCTGAACGGCATGCTGGTATTGGCCTCGGAAGATAGCAAACGCTTTTACCCCGAAATGGGCACGCTTTACCTGACCTGGCTGGCCGAACTCAGTAGCGCGGCCATTTCTCGTTTCCTTTGATTACGTGCCTTGATTGCG
>CAYWXO010000065.1:8229-15057 GCA_964462255.1 uncultured Thiobacillus sp.
TTGATTGCGCTCACCGCAGATGGCCCGCTCTCCACGGCCATCCTCGCCTTTCTCGCCGCACTGACCGCAAAAAATTACAGCCCGGCCACGGTGGATACTTACGCGTTCGATCTGCGCCATTTATTGACGCAGACCGGCGAAATCGCGCCAGCGCAGTTAACGTCACCGCTCATTCGCCGTGCCTTGGCCACTTTACACAGTCAGGGCCTGCAAGCTAAAACATTGGCACGCACGCTGTCCGCTTGGCGCAGTTTTTTTAATTATCTGGCGCGGCAGCATGTCATTCAGGCGAATCCTTGCGCCGGCTTGCGTGCGCCTCGCAGCGAGAAAAAACTGCCTAATGCGCCCTCGGTCGATGCGATGGCACATTTATTGCAAATCAAAGATCCGGATAACCTCTGGCAAGTGCGTGATTTAGCCATGTTCGAGCTGATGTATTCCTCCGGCTTGCGGCGAGCCGAATTGATTGGGCTGGATATCGAGGGGCTTGATCTGGCAGCCGGCGAAGTCAGAGTGACCGGCAAAGGCGCAAAACAACGGGTTGTCCCGGTCGGCAAACAGGCGATTACGGCCGTGCAAAACTGGTTGGCTGTGCGCGCCAATATTGCCAATGTCGATACGCGTGCTTTGTTTGTTGGCGCGCAGGGTGCGCGCATCTCAGCCAGCGTATTGGCCGGCGCTTTGAAGCAACTCGCGCTGCAACAGGGCATCACCACCCGCATGCATCCACACGCATTGCGGCATGCTTTTGCCAGCCACGTATTGCAATCTTCGGGGGATTTGCGTGCAGTACAAGAAATGCTCGGCCATGCCAGTTTGTCCAGCACGCAAATTTATACGCATTTAGACTTTCAGCACCTGGCCCATGTGTATGACCAGGCGCATCCCAGGGCGAAGAAGAAAGAGAAGTAAATCTCCCCGCCCTCTCCTCCCCCGCCCCATTACAGCCGATCAATAACGATAATGCTCAGCCTTGTAAGGGCCGGTTTTCGGCACGCCAATGTAGGCGGCTTGCTGATCGCTCAGCTCGGTTAATTGCGCATTCAGCTTGCGTAATTGCAGACGTGCCACCTTCTCATCCAGATGTTTCGGCAAGGTATAAACGCCGACCGGGTAATCTGCCGTGCGGGTAAACAGCTCAATCTGTGCAATGGTTTGGTTAGCAAAGCTAGAGCTCATCACATAAGACGGATGCCCAGTCGCGCAACCCAAGTTCACCAAACGGCCTTTAGCCAGCAGAATAATGCGATGCCCATCCGGGAAAATGACGTGATCCACTTGCGGCTTGATCTCATCCCACTCGTAACCTTCGACGGAAGCGACATCAATTTCGTTATCGAAATGGCCAATGTTGCAGACGATGGCCTGATCTTTCATCCTCGCCATGTGATCATGATTAATCACGTGGTAATTGCCGGTTGCGGTGACGAAAATATCGGCCTTGTCGGCAGCATATTCCATGGTCACCACGCGATAGCCTTCCATCGCCGCTTGCAACGCGCAGATCGGATCAATTTCCGTCACCCAAACTTGAGCGGATAAAGCCCGCAAAGCCTGTGCAGAACCCTTACCTACATCACCGTAGCCACAGACCAACGCCACCTTGCCTGCCACCATGACATCGGTGGCACGCTTGATACCGTCAACCAGCGATTCGCGGCAACCATAAAGATTGTCGAATTTCGATTTAGTCACTGAATCGTTGACGTTGATGGCGGGGAATTTCAAATCGCCGCGTTCGTGCATTTGATACAAACGATGCACGCCGGTAGTGGTTTCTTCCGTCACCCCTTTAATCTGCGCCAAACGCGTCGAATACCAGGTCGGGTCAGTCGTCAACTTAGCCTTGATTGCCGCGTACAGCACGGTCTCTTCTTCGCTGGTCGGCTTGGCCACCACGCTCAGATCAGATTCAGCGCGCGCGCCCAGATGCAACAGCAAAGTCGCATCGCCGCCATCGTCGAGAATCATGTTGGAATAGCCGCCATCCGCCCATTCAAAAATACGGTGGGTGTAATCCCAATAATCGGTCAGTGATTCGCCTTTGACGGCAAACACCGGCACGCCAACAGCGGCGATTGCGGCGGCAGCATGGTCTTGCGTCGAGAAAATATTGCAGGAAGCCCAACGCACATCCGCGCCCAACGCCGTCAAGGTTTCAATCAACACTGCGGTTTGAATGGTCATGTGCAGCGAACCGGTGATGCGCGCGCCTTTCAGTGGCTGACTGGCGGCGTATTCCTCGCGAATCGCCATGAGCCCCGGCATTTCAGTTTCCGCAATGCGGATTTCTTTACGGCCCCAATCGGCCAGCGCCATATCGGCGACGATGTAATCAATTTTGCTATTGGATTCAGCCACAGTAAAACTCCTATATAACTGTGGCCGGGAGGGGCTGCTGAGTGCTTCCTGGTGGTGCAAACTCATCTGGTGCCCCGTGCCCGGCACGGATTAAGACAGATGAGCGCGGTTTTGACCGAGCCTAAGGACGGCCAAAACGACCTATCCTTGCAGCGCTCCTCGGTGAGGGCGGATTGTAAACCAGACGCCGCGCAGGCAAACGCAGCGCAAGCAAAATTAAATGCGTTTGCTTTTCTTTAAATGCTGCAAAACCAGCGTCGCAACTTGCACCCGGTTATGAAATTCCAGCTTTTGCATGATGTTGGCCAGATGATTACGCACCGTATTGTCAGAAAGCCCCAATTTGCTGCCAATGACTTTATTGCTGAAGCCTTGCGCAACGTATTCGGCAATTTCCAACTCACGCACTGAAAGTTTAGCCAACGGATCTTCCGCGCCGGCCCGCGTCAGTTTTTGCACAATGGCGGGCGGAAAAGCACCGGCATCTTGCAGCACCATGCCAATGGCTTGCGCTATCTGATCTGAATCAGACGATTTGAGCAGATAACCATCGACGCCGGCCGCCACGGCAGCGCGAATTTCATCATCATCATCTTCCACCGTCAGCACGATGATTTTCATGCCGGCCGCTTTCAGCAACGGCACAATATCCAGACCATCGCCATCCGGCAAACTGCGATCCAGTATGACCACATCGGCCTTGCCGCCTTCGCTTAGCCAAGTGCGCGCAGTTAGCAGATCGGCACATTCGCCGGTCACGCTAAATTCAGCTTCAATTTCCAAGGAGCGACGCACCCCCAATCGGAGCAACGGATGGTCGTCAACAAGCAGAATGCGAATGGAGTTCATGAACATAGCCTCGGTTAGCGGGGTTTCATCATAACGGATGCGTGTACTGGTATGTTTATCAATCCAGCGTTTTGTAGGCAATATCGATAATTTCTAACTCGCGCAGCCCGCCCGGCGCTGGAAATCGCACGCTATCACCTACCCGCGCTTTCAATAATGCGCGCGCCAACGGCGAAATCCAGGAAATACGGCCGTGCGCAGGATTCGTTTCGTCCAGGCCGACAATGCTGTATTGCGCTTCTTTCCCCGCCTCATCCAGCACGCTGACTGTTGCGCCAAAAAAGACCACATCGACATTGCTCTGCGCCAGTGGATCAACCACCAGCGCGTTTTCCAGCCGTTTGGTCAGAAATCGAATGCGACGATCAATTTCACGCAAACGCTTCTTGCCGTAAATGTAATCCCCATTTTCCGAGCGATCGCCATTGCCCGCCGCCCACGAAACGATGCTGACGACGCTGGGCCGCTCAGTTCGCACTAATTGCGAAAGTTCAGCTTGCATGCGCGCGTGCCCGGCCGGCGTCATGTAATTTTTACTGCCAGCTGGCAATGCGGGCAGGCCGCACGCTTCATCGTCGTCATCTTCTGGCGCGTCTTCGCGCACAAACGCTTTGTTCATGGAAACTGATATGGCAACTGATGTGGAAACTGTTTCATCACAACGCTCATTCTTCATCCAACGGCGGCCGGCCGTCATACACCAGGCCTTTGCGCCGTTCCAGATAGAAATCGCGCATGAATTCGTACTGATCCAAGCCAGCAGAATCCATCACCTTCGATGCGCCGAGCAATTCAGCGCGACGATTAATCAAGCGCAAAGCCATGGTCGGATTACGCGTCGAAACGTCGTGGTAATTGCGCGTCAAATCGGTGTAGCCGCTTTCAACGGATCCGCCTACCGTATCGCGAATTGTGCTTGGCCCCATAAATGGCAACACCAAATACGGCCCCGGCCCAACCCCCCAGTAGCCCAAACTTTGACCAAAATCTTCGTTGTGTTTTTGCAAACCCATCTCGGAGGCAATATCCAGCAACCCGAAAAAGCCGAAGGTGGTGTTAAAGGTCAGCCGCAAAAAATCCCGCGCCGATTGCTCCAGTTTCAACTGCAGGATGTCGTTCGCCAACACCGTCACATCATCCAGGTTAGAGAAAAAATTACGCACACCGGTCTGCACAAAGCTAGGCGTCACCGCCTGATAACCGCGCGCAACCGGCTTGAGCACCGCGCGATCAACACCATCGTTAAAGCTATAAATGGCCCGGTTGACCGGCTCAAGCGGGTCTCGCGGGTCGCCATTGACGGCGCAACCCGCCAACAAAAAACTGAAAGCAACGGGAATGAGAGCGTTCACAGACATCATCATGTTAATTATTAAAAGTTAGGGCAGAGCAATAGACCAACATCTTACTTGAGCCGGCCACTTACTGTAAAAGGCAGCCAGGCAAAAAGCAGCGGCCGTCCACAAGCCCACTTTATGATTTGAACAGCAGCATATTGCAGTTGACCCTGACGCAATGCCATGGCGACAATGCCAGCCGTTAACGACCGACTGGATCTAATGTGATGACCAATGAGCTGAATACTGAAGTAAACAACGATGCGGAATTATCCAAAGAACAACAAATTATGCGGGCCATGCGCAAAACATTAACCTCAATCGTGCGTGATGCTGCGCCGCGTGATGGTAATCCCAGCCCCTTTGCCCCCGCTACGGTTGAAAATATTCGCATGTGCTTGGGCCTGATTTCAGCGCGCGAAGCCGAATTGGCCGAGTCGATTGGGCTGAATCGCAATGAACGCCCGTTTTATTCGGATAACGAACCCAATGCCAAGCCCCTGCAATTCATTCCGGCCGGCAAGAAGTAACCCTTCATGGCCGAAGCAATCAGTCGCCTGATTACCGATACGGAATCAGCCGTGGTGCATACCGGCCACGTGGTGATTTACGCCCCAACCCGCGGCAAATCGGCGCGCAGCGAACGTAAACGCTACCCGGAAAACTGCGTCACGCTCTACGCCTCAGAAGCCGAAGCGCGTGCCGCAGCCAACCCCGAACAAGGCCGTTATGCCGCGGTAGCATCGGGCCCCTCACGCTCCTCCGAAGGATTCAACCTGTTTTATTGGGTGCGCTGGCTGGATTGAAGTTTGCTCAAGTTTGCAAGCCGGAGTTTGCAGATGCCAGGGCAAATTCATTCTCACGCTGAACGTTGTAGCTGTATTGGTACTGTTAACAGCTGAATCGCGTAACCCAACGTGGGTAGTTAGTTTTTGAACACATCGCCCAACGTGGCGGCCGGCAAATATCGCCACG
This sequence comes from uncultured Thiobacillus sp., assembly GCA_964462255.1. Lineage (GTDB taxonomy): Bacteria > Pseudomonadota > Gammaproteobacteria > Burkholderiales > Thiobacillaceae > PFJX01. Next base: position 13,752 of record CAYWXO010000065.1, read on the forward strand.
CTTTTCGCACCATATGTTTTGCCCCATATGTTTTGCCTTATATCAAACGCGAAATACATCATAAAATTTCGGTAAAGCCTGCACGTTCATGCAAAATACATACCTTAAAAAATAAGATCTAACCAAGCGCATTGGCATAACCACTAAACAAATTAAGTTATTTAAAGCAATAAAAAAGGGTAATTCTCAGGTTAATTTTGCCAAGACACTACAGGTATTTAGCACGCCATATTTGACCTTGATAAATGAGGCCCCAACGCGTGCGTAAAGCACGCAAAACAGCAAAATCAGGAGCAATACGGTGGTAACGTCAGTGTCAACCAAGTCACTGGGCAAGCTCCGCTTCATCTTGGTTGTGCGATAGCACTTATGGCATAATTATTCACGAATTTATAACTAACAAAGCTGGGGGTTCAGAATGAAACGTTTGCTATCGCCTGTTCACGGTTCCGCTTTTTTAACTTCTCTTGCACCTATTCTTCTTCCCCTCACACTGGCCAGCCTGTTGAGTAGTTGTTCAACCGCGCCGCTTTTTCCGCCGGCACCGGCCAAAACCGCAGATCACGCCGATTGGCACTATCTGCTAGGTCCCGGTGATTCAGTCAGCGTCTTTGTTTGGGGAAATCCTGAAGTTTCCGGATCATTTCCGATTCGGCCGGACGGCATGATGACCATGAATCTGGTCGAAGACCTGCCCGCCAGCGGCAAATCGCCGACGCAATTAGCGCGCGAAATCGAAAAACGTCTTGCGCGATACATTCAAGATCCCGTGGTCACCGTCATCGTTGCAAGCGGAGTTGGGCCGTATAGCCAGCAGATTCGCGTTATTGGACAAGCCGCCAAACCACAAGCGCTCAATTACCGCAAAGACATCTCGTTGATTGATGTGATGATCGCAGTTGGCGGGTTGACTGATTTCGCTTCCGGCAATCGCGCCAGCATCCTGCGCATTATTGATGGCAAACCCCAACAATTTACCGTACGCCTGGAAGACCTGATCAAAGGCGGCGACGTTTCCGCCAATGTTGAAATGCGGCCAGGCGATGTGCTGGTCATCCCAGAGAGCTGGTTCTAAGGGCGAGCCAGGGTAAGAAAACTGCTAGAGCAAGAAAACTATAAGCCATCGGGAAAAAAGCCAATAAGGCAAAAAAGCCAACCAAGCTTTCCGATATATAAGGGAGAAATCAGCTATTAATGAAACAATTGAGCAAGCCTTTGGCTATGTGCGCAGGCTTTAGCTGCGACGCTGGCTGGTCATGGGGACAGCTTGGCTATCTGATCTTTACACACACTTGACTCAACATCC
>CAYWXO010000066.1:0-11750 GCA_964462255.1 uncultured Thiobacillus sp.
GAAACCTTCCCTTTCCCCGCTGCCACCACCGAGCAACAAACCCGCATCCGCGACCTCGCTGAACAACTCGACGCTTACCGCAAGCGCGTCCTCGCGCAGCACACCGATCTAACACTGACCGGCCTCTACAACGTGCTACAAAAAATCAGCGCCGGCGGCACGGCAGAATTAACCACTAAAGAACGCAACACCTACGACAAAGGCCTCGTCGCCGTCCTAAAGTCATTCCATGACGACCTTGATGCCGCCGTGTTCAGCGCCTACGGCTGGAACGACCTCTCGGACAAAAGCAGCGCAGACGCCACGATCCTCGAACGCCTCGTTGCCCTCAACAGCGAACGCAGCGCCGAAGAAGCCCAAGGCCAAATCCGCTGGCTACGCCCCGCATTCCAAGCCCCCACGCAAACGCAAACACCCATGATTGAACCAGGAGATAACTCGCAAACACCTAGCGATAACCCCGGGGCGGCCGATCATTCCCCAGCCCCTCTTATTCCTCGCCAACAGCAAGCATGGCCCGCATCGCTCCCCGCACAAATCGCCGCCCTCGCCAATGCCTTATCAGAAACGCCTCAATCTGAAAGCGAGCTCGCCGCCAGATTCACTGGCAAAGGCAAATGGAAAACCAGACTCCCCGAATTACTCGCCACCCTAGCCACCCTCGGCCGCGCCCGTCAATTAGCAGATGGCCGCTGGATTTAATCAGGGACAGACCACGGTTTATTTGATTGAAATCGGGGGAAATCTGTGGTTCGTTCTGGTTTTTTGATTTTGCTTGAGCTGCCGCACATCCTCCTACGCTCTCACCGGATAGTCAGTGCAGCATAGCAAGCGCAGAATCCCCCCATTACCTCACTCAATAGCCCGATACCATGCCCAGCCTAGAAGCACTCGCAGGCTCATCAGCGATTGATGCCTTCGCCAAAAAAGTCGCCGCCGACGCGCAAGCGCTGCGAATAGAAACCGTTGAAGTCAACGGCGGCATTCAAACCACTGAAGCGCTTAACGCCCACCTTATGAAGGGGCGTGATATTCCTTTTGATTATCAGCGTCTTATTGATGAAGCTCGCAACTATAAATAAGCCGCTTCTTACGCTAGACGCTGCGGGTATAGCTGAACTTACTCTACAGTACGTCAAAATCGTTAATCAAATCGCACTGGGTGCAAACCTTCATGTAGCCGATATTTTCATTTCCAGTAATGCGATCTCACTGGCTTTAGCTGAATCGGCTGCAGATCTTGAAATCATGGCACTGCGGCGCAGGCCTAAAGGCGGTGTGAGTCCAGCCAAGATCGCCGGAATCGTCGCATTCCGTCTTGCACGATTCGCGCCCATAAACCTTATTGGTAGCGCGTTAGAAAATGACACTGCGCAAAAACTAAACGAGCTCGCGGCATTGGCGCTTGTTCTTAAGGCTATCATGCATATCGACATTAACAAGATTGCATCGAAACATGCAACTAGCGAACTGCAATACACATTAGTACGTCGGCACACTAACCAAGAAACGCTTGGGCTTGTTTTTGAAATTCTCTCAGAGGCGATGTAACCCCCCGCTCATACCGAAACCGCTATCCATGTTTACTCTATGAAGGATTTAATAGGGGACAGACCACGGTTTTCTCCGCTAATCAAACCAAATAACCGTGGTCTGTCCCCTATTAATCTCTTTAAAATGCGTATTAGCTATTGGCGTCTTGCTGGAAGTCACCATAGACTTCACTCTTTTTTCCGACTTACAAGGGATGAAATGGATTTCGTAATACAAAATATCTGGCTGTTTTTGCTTGTCATCTTGTCCGGCTTCATGCTGTTTGGTGGCGGATTGTTCGGTCGTATTTCGGGCGTCAAGCAGGTGAGTCCGCAGGAAGCGGTGTTGTTGTTTAACCATGAAGATGCCATGGTGCTTGACGTGCGCGAGCAGTCAGAATGGTTGGATGGGCACATTAGCAAGGCTAAACATATCCCGCTCGGACAACTGAAAAATCGCTTGGCTGACTTGGATAAATTCAAGAATAAGCCGATTGTTGCGGTTTGCCGGAGCGGCAATCGTTCTGGCAGGGCGTGCGGCATTTTGAAAAAAGCCGGCTTTGAAAATGTACACAACCTGTCAGGCGGTATGATGGCTTGGCAACAAGCGGGTTTGCCGCACGAAAAGTAAGCAAATTTATTTCGATTTCATTCACTTCATCAAGGAAATTTATGCCTCCAATCAAGATGTATTGCACTGCTGTTTGTCCTTATTGCTCCATGGCTGAAAAGCTGTTGAACAAAAAGGGTGTTTCTAACATTGAGAAAATTCGCGTTGACCTTGATCCTGCCTTGATGCAGGAAATGATGCAGATCACCGGCCGTCGTACCGTGCCGCAAATTTATATTGGCGATCGCCATATCGGTGGATTCGATGATATTTCGGCACTGGATGCCGCGGGTGGTCTTGATCCCCTGTTAGCGGCTTGAAGCGGCTTGAATTCAACGGGCGCGTCGCCATCTGCCCACAGAAATAATTTTCTGGAGCCTGTTATGGAACTGGTTTGTCCTGAATGTGGCGCGGTCAATCGCGTTCCCGTTGAACGTCTGCGGCAGCATCCCAAATGCGGTAAATGCAGTGCAGAGGTTTTGCCTGATCACCCGGTTGAGCTCGGCTTGAACAATTTCGATAAGTTCATCAGTCGTAACGCCTTGCCGGTGCTGGTTGATTTTTGGGCACCTTGGTGCGGCCCTTGCAAGCAATTCGCGCCGACTTACAGCCAAATGGCGGCGCAATATACTGACCGTGTGCGTTTTGCCAAGGTGAATACTGAAGCTGAACAGACGCTGGCAGGTCGCCATGCGATCCGGAGTATTCCGACTTTGGCGTTGTTCAAGAACGGCAAGGAAGTGGATCGAGTGGCCGGTGCTTTGCCTGCTCAGCAACTGCAGGCTTGGTTGGCGCGTAGCCTGTCGTTTTAGCTGAAAAGTTGTTGCTGAAGATGCATCTCAGTCGGGCCCGTCGATAGGCCCGCGACTTAAATTGTTGTTTTCTCTCCCTTTTATTCTCTTATTGGATTTTTACATGACTGACCAGCAACCCCAGCAACAAAACTTGCCTACTTTCAATATTGAAAAAATTTACGTCAAGGATCTTTCGGTGGAAGTGCCTGGTGCGCCGGCCATTTTCCTGGAGCGTGATCAGCCGCAGATTGATATGCAGTTGAATACCGAAAGTGTGCAGGTTGACGCTGTGAATGGCATTTATGAGACCGTTCTCACCCTCACGATCAATGCCAAAATTAACGATAAGCCGGCCTTTCTAGTTGAGTTGCAGCAAGCCGGTATTTTCCGTTTGCAATATCTGCCGGAAGAAGCCATGCAGCCGGCCTTATCTATTGGCTGTCCGAATATTCTGTTTCCGTACGCACGCGAAGCCGTCTCGGAAGCGGTGTTGAAAGCCGGCTTTCCGCCGTTGTTGCTGCAACCGGTGAATTTTGAAGTGTTGTACATGCAGCAACAGCAACAAGCTGCGCAAGCCTCTGGCCCGCTGAATTAATTGTTTGATTCATGACGATTACCGTCCTGGGAGCTGGCGCTTGGGGAACCGCGCTGGCGCTTCGCATTGCCAGTCACGCGCCTGTCGTTTTGTGGACGCGTTCCGTTGAACATGCCGTCAGCATGGCGCAAGAACAGGAAAATAAACGCTATCTGCCTGGTTACCCCTTTCCCGTTGCGTTGACGTCAAGTTCTGATTTGGCTGGCGCGGTGCATTCGGCTGCTCTGCTGATTGCCGCCGTGCCGAGCAATGGATTTCGCGCACTTGCGTTGGCTTTGCGTGCATTGAATGTCAACACGCCCCTTGTTTGGTTGTGTAAAGGCATGGAAACCGGAAGCCAGAAATTGCCGCATGCGGTGTTGGCAGAAGCGTGGCCTGCACATCCGCCTGCTGCGGTGTTATCCGGCCCCAGTTTTGCACAGGAAGTGGCGCGCGGCTTGCCGGCTGCCTTAACCGTAGCCAGCCCGGATGCGGATTTTTCTCGTCACGTTGCGCGTGAATTGCATGATACAAAATTACGTCTCTACGCCAGTACGGACGTGATTGGTGTTGAGTTGGGCGGTGCGGTAAAAAATGTGATTGCCATTGCCGCCGGTATTTCTGATGGCCTGGGTTACGGCTTGAATGCACGCGCGGCTTTGTTGACGCGTGGTTTGGCGGAGTTGACGCGTTTAGGGTTGAAATTGGGCGGTAAGCCGGAAACTTTCATGGGGCTTTCTGGCATGGGGGATCTTATTTTGACCTGTACCGGCGATCTTTCCCGCAATCGGCAACTGGGTTTGCGCTTGGCGGCGGGTGAAGGTCTGGAAGCGGCTTTGCGCGCATTGGGCCATGTGGCTGAAGGCGCAACTACCGCGCTGGAAGTGGATCGGCTCGCGCGGGCGTCGGGCATTGAAATGCCGATTACTGAGGCGGTGGTGCGCATTCTGAAACAAGAGCAGCCACCGCGGGAAGCGGTAGCGGCTTTGTTGGCGCGTGAGTTGAAGGATGAAGGAGAGTAGTTTTTACCAACCGATTTTTACCAACTACTTACGAGCGCAGCCATTGCTGAATGAATTCGGCGATGGCTGGCACGTTGTTCAAATCCAGGCGGGGCAGGGTGCTTTCAACTGCCATGTCAACTGCGGCATCCGCTAACACGGCAATAAAGTGCTTATCGCTGGGATGCAGCCAAGGCTGTTGATTCGCCGAACGCCAGACTTCCAGCTTGGCTAATTGGGCATGTCGATAGCCTTCCACCAGCACTAAATCACACGGCGCTAAACGTGCCAGATGGTCGCCGAGCGCGGGTTCGGGCGCGCCGCGTAATTCGCCCGCCAACATCCATCGGTAAGGCGAGGTGAGCAGTGTTTCATGCGCGCCGGCCTGACGATGTCGCCACGAGTCTTTGCCGGTCGCATCAATTTCCACGTTGTGATGACTTTGTTTGATCACAGAAACCGTTAAGCCCGCTGCATTAAGCAAGGGAATCAACGCTTCAATCAGGGTCGTTTTGCCGCTACCACTGTAACCGGCGATGCCAAGGATTTTCATGCTGTTATGCTGCTGAGATTAATGAAATGTGTGTATGACTTAAATCAAACCTTTCTGATAAAGTTTTGATATGTGTCAAGTTTGTTGCTTTCTTGATCGGATGAGCAAGTTTATATTCGGACGCTCCAATTAACCTGCGGACTTTTTGTTGAATCATGACAAACCTGATTGATCGCTTCGGTCGCCGTATCGAATACCTTCGTCTTTCTGTGACGGATCGGTGTGATTTACGCTGTGCTTACTGCATTCCAGAAGGGTTCAAGGGGTTTGAAGAGCCGGATCACTGGTTGAATTTTGATGAAATTGAGCGTTTGCTGAGCTTGTTTGCCCATCTTGGTTTGAAACGAGTGCGTTTGACCGGCGGTGAGCCTTTATTGCGCCGAAATGTGGCGGGCTTGGTTGCGCGCATAGTGGCTTTGCCCGGTATCAACGATGTCTCTATTTCAACCAACGCGACGCAATTGACCAACATGGCGGCTGATTTGAAGCGTGCGGGCGCTTCGCGCTTGAATGTCAGCCTGGATTCTTTGCGGCCGGAAATTGTGGAAAAAATTAACGGCAGCGCCGTGTTAGACAAAATCCTGGCTGGCTTGGAAGCGGGGCGACAAGCCGGCTTTGCGCCGATCAAAGTCAACATGGTGGTGATGCAAGAGAATGCGAACGAGGTCGATGACATCGTGGCCTATTGCATGCAACGTGGTTTTATCTTGCGTCTGATCGAACTGATGCCGATGGGCGATACCGCTCGCAAAATGGGCTACGTTGATCTGCAACCCATTAAAGCGCGTTTGCAGCAGCATTTTGGTTTGATTGATACGGTGATTGCTGGCGGTGGGCCAGCGCGTTATTTAAGTTCGGCCGACGGTAAATTTACCGTGGGTTTTATTACGCCCATTTCACAGCATTTTTGCGCTACCTGTAATCGTGTACGTTTGACGGTAGATGGTATTTTGCATTTGTGCCTAGGGCAGGAAGATCGTGTTGACTTCCGCAGCATGATGCGCAGCGGTGCCTCGGATGCCGAGATTATCGATACCATCCGTGCCGCCATCGACATGAAACCGGAACGGCATGAATTCATTGAAGCGCCACAAAAACTGGTGCGGTTCATGAGCATGACCGGCGGGTAGGTTGCCCGGCTGAACCTGCCACCAGCGTCTGTCAATAATCTGGCCTTATAACTAAATACAAAAAATTGACTGTCCATGCGGCCGCGGTGGGCATACCCTATTGCGCGAATTAGCTAACCGATTCAAATCATCCTGGACGGTTGCGTGCCGCTTGTTTTATCCACATGTTTTATTGACATGTTTCTCCATCTCGCTTCAAGCGATTGATTAATAGAGGTTTTTTATGCGATTGATTCTTCTCGGTGGCCCCGGCGCGGGCAAAGGTACTCAAGCTAACTACATTAAGGAACGTTACGGCATTCCGCAAATTTCTACTGGCGATATGCTGCGTGCAGCCGTCAAGGCCGGCACTGAGATGGGTCTGGCCGCCAAAAAAATTATGGATGCGGGTGGCCTGGTTTCTGACGAAATCATCATTGGTCTGGTTAAAGATCGCATTCTGGAAGCTGATTGCGCCAAGGGTTTCCTGTTTGATGGTTTCCCGCGCACGATTCCGCAAGCCGATGCCATGAAAGCGGCGGGCGTGCCGATTGATGCCGTCGTTGAAATTGATGTGCCGGACGAAGAAATCATCAAGCGTATGTCGGGTCGTCGCGTGCATGTGGCTTCAGGCCGGACTTATCATGTCGTCTTCAATCCGCCTAAAGTGGCCGGCAAAGACGATGAAACTGGCGAAGACCTGATCCAGCGTGATGATGACCAGGAAGAAACGGTGAAAAAGCGTCTTGATGTGTATCACGCGCAGACCGAGCCCTTGGTTAAGTACTACTCTGATTGGGGGAATAGTGGTGTTGAGGGTGCGCCCAAGTACTTCAAAGTTTCAGGGGTGGGTTCGGTTGATGGCATTCGTGATGCCTGCTTTGCCTCCCTGGATTCTGTTAAAAAGTAATCATGAGCCTTTCCGTGAGTTCTCCTGCGAATTACCCTTCATTTAGCGTGTCAGATTTATCGCTGGCGCGCGCAACCCTGAAGGAGCGTTTTGGTTTCGACGTCGATGTGCAGGAAGCTGAGACAGAAGTCCGTCTTTCGCCTGGCGACCGGGAACTCGCTCTCTGTCCCGCTATTTTTTGGCAGGTGGAAAAATGTTCTTTCGTGGTGGCTAAGACCGGCCCAGCAGGCTATCGGGCCATGTTTTTCTATTCCATTAAAGACCGTTTTGGCACCAGCAAAGAAGAGTATGACAACCTGGGTGACTGCCTGATTACCCTGCTTAAAGTGCAGGAAAAAGAACACGAGCGTCGCCAACAGGAAACCGGTGTTCGTTAATTTGGAGAAAATATGTCCGTTAAAAATGCTTTCTATGCACAATCCGGTGGTGTAACCGCCGTTATCAATGCTTCCGCCTGCGGTGTAATTGAAACCGCACGTAAGCATGCCGACAAAATCGGCACCGTTTATGCCGGTCGCAACGGCATCATCGGCGCACTGACCGAAGAGCTGATCGATACCAGCAAAGAATCGGCTGCTGATATTGCTGCGCTGCGCAGCACGCCTTCTGGCGCGTTTGGTTCTTGCCGCTTCAAGCTGAAAAGCCTGGAAGCCAATAAGCGCGAATACGAGCGTCTGATCGAGGTTTTCAAAGCCCATAACATTGGCTACTTCTTCTACAACGGCGGTGGCGATTCGGCCGATACCTGCTTCAAAGTGTCGCAGTTGTCTGAAGCAATGGGCTATCCCATTCAGGCTATCCATGTCCCCAAAACCGTTGATAACGATTTGCCGATTACCGATTGCTGCCCGGGCTTTGGCTCTGTCGCCAAGTACATCGCCGTTTCGACGCTGGAAGCCTCCTTCGATGTGAAATCAATGGCTAAAACTTCGACCAAGATTTTTGTGGTTGAAGTGATGGGTCGTCATGCCGGTTGGATTGCGGCGGCGGGCGGTCTGGTGGCGGATCAAGGTATTCCGGTGGTTATTCTGTTCCCGGAAGTTGAATTCGATCAGGCCAAGTTCCTGGCCAAAGTGGATGAAAACGTCAAGCAGCATGGTTTCTGCACGGTGGTTGTGTCGGAAGGCTGTCATTACCCTGATGGCAAATTCCTGGCAGAACAAGGCACACGTGATGCTTTTGGTCATGCGCAATTGGGTGGCGCTGCGCCTGTGGTGGCCAACATGATCAAAGAAGCGCTTGGCTACAAGTTCCATTGGGCGGTGGCGGATTATCTGCAACGTGCTGCCCGCCATATCGCTTCGAAGACTGACGTTGAACAGGCTTATGCATTGGGCCAGGCTGCGGTTGATCTGGCGATTGCCGGCCGTAATTCAGTCATGCCGACAGTGGTACGTTTGCAAGACGTGCCGTACAAGTGGGAAATTGGCGCAGCAGAATTGAAAGACGTGGCTAACGTCGAAAAATTCATGCCTAAAGATTTCATTACAGAAGATGGCTTTGGTATTACCGATAAGTGTCGTAACTACCTTAGTGGTTTGATCCAGGGCGAGGACTATCCTGAGTATGAAAATGGATTGCCACGCTACGTCACGCTGAAAAATGTAGCGGTAGAGAAGAAACTTTCTGAATTTAATCTGTAATTTTTTTAATCTTGGTCAAGGGCGCGGGTTGCATAAACCCTGCGCCCTTATTCATTATTACGTCTGTAAAAAAATGCCCTTATGACACTCGACCGCGCACGTCAATTACTTCTGGTTCAGGCTGATTTTGGTGGTTTTTACAATGCCAATTCAGCCAAGCTCATTCTGTCGGAAGTTCAGAAGGAACATGGCCAGCACGCTGTGGATGGCTTGATTCGCAGCCTGGAGCTGGATGTCATTTTTGGTTTTGAGCCGGGAACCCGCTTCGAAGGCGGCTTGGCGTTAGGTCGAGATCGCTAGTTTTTTAGATCAAGACTTGGCGGATGCCGAGTACAGGCGTGCGATGAGCTGCCTAAAAAGAGTGCGGTTGACCGTTTTCCTTGGTTTTTCTTGATGTTTTTTGCGTCTTTTAAGGAGATGGAATAATGAATGAAGGTTTGATGTTCGCCCTCGCAGCATCTGTGCTTGCACTGCTCTACGGGATGTTGTCGATTAAATGGATTTTGGGTTTGCCTACTGGCAATAAACGTATGCAGGAAATTGCTGCAGCGGTTCAAGAGGGGGCCTCGGCTTATCTCAATCGACAATACACCACCATCGGCATTGTCGGCGCGATTTTGTTGGTTGCCATTTTCGTTGCATTGGGTTGGCAAACGGCGGTGGGTTTCTTGATCGGTGCGGTGTTGTCGGGGCTGACCGGCTATATCGGCATGAATGTTTCTGTGCGCGCTAACGTGCGTACCGCCGAAGCCGCGAAAGATGGCCTTAATGCCGCACTGAATGTCGCCTTCAAAGGCGGCGCTATCACCGGTATGTTGGTGGTGGGTCTCGGTTTGTTGGGCGTTGCCGGTTATTACGCCTTTTTGACGCTGATGATGGGCGAAAGCACCGCGCAAGCGACGCATGCCTTGGTGGGCCTGGCTTTTGGGGGTTCGCTGATCTCTATCTTCGCTCGTCTCGGTGGTGGCATCTTCACCAAAGGCGCTGACGTGGGCGCGGACTTGGTGGGTAAGGTCGAAGCCGGTATTCCTGAAGATGATCCGCGTAACCCTGCCGTTATTGCGGATAACGTCGGTGATAACGTCGGTGACTGTGCGGGTATGGCGGCTGACCTGTTTGAAACCTACGCGGTCACCATTATCGCCACCATGTTGCTGGGCGGTTTGATGATTACCGGCTCGCCTGAAGCGGTGATTTATCCGCTGGTGCTGGGCGGTTTCTCGATTGTTGCCTCCATTATTGGCACCTACTTCGTCAAAGCACGTGAAGGCGGCAAGATCATGAACGCGTTGTATCGCGGTCTTATTGTTTCTGGCGGCTTGGCTGCGGTGGCTTTCTACCCCATCACCACCATGATGTTGGGCGAAGGCGTCATGATCGAAGGTGCGTTGGTGTCTTCCCTCAATTTGTATTTTGCCACCTTGATTGGTCTCGCGCTGACCGCGGCCATGGTGGTGATTACCGAGTACTACACGGCAACGGAATATGGCCCGGTGCGTCACATTGCACAAGCCTCCACCACCGGACATGGTACTAACGTGATTGCGGGTATTGGTGTGTCGATGCGTTCTACTGCACTGCCGGTATTAGCTGTGTGTGCCGCCATTTGGGGCGCTTATGACTTGGGTGGTCTGTATGGTATCGCCATTGCAGCAACTTCCATGTTGTCGATGGCTGGCATTATCGTGGCACTCGACGCTTATGGCCCGATTACCGACAACGCTGGTGGTATTGCTGAAATGGCCGGTCTGCCGGACAACATTCGCAACATCACTGATCCGCTTGACGCCGTTGGCAATACCACCAAAGCGGTGACCAAGGGTTATGCCATCGGTTCGGCTGGTCTGGCCGCCCTGGTGCTGTTTGCTGACTACACGCATGCCATCAATGCTAAAGCGCTGTTGGCGGATCCGCTGGCGCAGGCGATGACCTTCGACTTGTCGAATCACATGGTGATCATCGGTCTATTTATTGGCGGTATGGTGCCTTACCTGTTTGCCGCTATGGGCATGGAAGCAGTCGGTCGTGCTGCGGGTTCGGTGGTGGTGGAAGTGCGTCGTCAGTTCAAAGAAATCCCCGGCATCATGAAAGGCACGGCCAAGCCGGAATATGGCACTTGTGTCGATATGCTGACGAAAGCGGCGATTAAGGAAATGATTGTGCCGTCACTGCTGCCGGTTGCTGTGCCGGTTATCGTCGGTTTGACTTTGGGCGCACAAGCTTTGGGTGGCGTGTTGGTCGGCACCATCGTCACCGGTATTTTTGTGGCCATCTCGATGACCACCGGCGGTGGTGCATGGGATAACGCCAAGAAATACATTGAAGAAGGTAATTTTGGCGGTAAGGGTTCTGAAGCCCACAAAGCCGCGGTGACGGGCGATACCGTTGGCGATCCTTACAAGGATACTGCCGGCCCGGCCGTTAATCCGCTGATCAAGATCATCAACATTGTTGCTTTGATGATTGTGCCGTTGATCGTTTGATGCTTAATTGTTTGATGTTTTAAGCTTAAATAGTGCGAAAAAAAACCGGCATATTTGCCGGTTTTTTTATGGCTGGTTTCCTTGATCTGGTTTTAGCGCACCGCTTCCGCGGTAATCTCTTCCAACAATTTTTCGATTTCTTTCAGCGCCTGCTGGGTTGCTTTGCTGGCACCCGGGGCGAGCGGTTTCCGATAGGCAACCTGCACCTTCTGTGCATCCGTTGGCGTGGTGTAAACCGAGATAATGTACGGACAGAACACCATATTGGACGGGTCGGCTTCCATCTGCGCACGGGACAGATTGGCTTTGCAAAACTCCACCTGCTCACCTTGCACATAAACTTGTTTGCTGGCGCCTAGATCTTTGCCGGTGCGCTGCAGCATCTCAGCGATGTAATTGCTGTGATTGATTTTGATGCCGCGTGATTCGATGGCATTGACCAGATCATCACGCACATCTTCAAAATTGCCTTGCTTCGATTTCACCACCAGATAATCGCCACCCGCCTGCGCCGTTGTGCTGGAAAACGCAGCAATTGATA
>CAYWXO010000066.1:11850-14936 GCA_964462255.1 uncultured Thiobacillus sp.
GGCAACAGTGGAGGCAACAGATGTGGCAAAAGATAACAGTTTACGCATGGCTAAACTCCTGGAAAATTCGGCAACCGCCGCGATGCGAGTTATCGCACCGCGCTACGGTTGGGCCGACTCGCTATTGAGCTTGTTCAGCTAGTTAGCCGAACAAAAGCGCATTGACGCGCTTCACAAAACCGGCTGGGTCGGTCAGTTGGCCGCCGTCGAGCAGCACGGCTTGATCCATCAGCAAGCTGGCCAGTTCGTCGAAGCGACTGCCTTCTTCCGCTTCCAAACGCTTGATCAATGCGTGCGAAAGATTTACTTCCAGAATCGGCGCTGTTTCCGGCACCGTTTGGCCCATGGATTTCAGCATTCGCGCCAGGTTGCCGTTCAAATCGCCTTCATCGGCGACTAAACAGGCAGGCGATTCGACCAGACGATTACTGGCGCGTACATCCTTGGCGCGCTCAGTCAATGCGGCTTTGATGCGATCCAGCAAAGGTTGCGCTTCTTCCGCTTTCGGGGCCTCAGGCGCTGCTTCTTCCCCTTCAGCCGATTTGATCGAAGCCAGATCGACCTGACCTTTGGCGACCGAGGCGAGCGATTTGCCGTCAAATTCAAACAGATTACCGACCATCCACTCATCAACACGGTCGGCCAACAAGATCACTTCAACGCCTTTCTTGCGCAGCACTTCCAGATGCGGGCTGGCTTTGGCGGCGGCCAGCGTTTCCGCGGTGAGGTAATAAATCTTGTCCTGACCTTCTTTCATCCGGCTGATGTAATCGGCCAGCGTCACCGTTTCTGCATCAACTTGCGTGGTGCGGAAGCGCAATAATTTAGCGATACGTTCCTTGTTGCCTTGATCTTCGCCGACGCCTTCCTTCAGGACGCGTCCGAAGTGTTCCCAGACTTTGGCGTAATCTTCTTTACGGTTTTCCGCGAGGTCGTCCAGTAGGTCAAGGACTTTACGCACGCAGCCGCCGCGGATCATTTCCATGTCGCGCGTTTCTTGCAAAATTTCACGCGAGACGTTGAGCGGCAGATCGGCGGCATCGATAACGCCACGCACAAAGCGCAAATAGGAAGGCATCAGCTTGCGGGTATCTTCCATGATAAATACGCGCTTGACGTAAAGCTTGACACCGGTTTTGGCATCGCGATCCCACAAGTCGAACGGTGCGTGCGCCGGCAAATACATCAACGCGGTGTAATCCTGACGGCCTTCAACTTTGACATGCGTCCACGCCAGCGGGTCTTCGTAGTCGTGACCGACGTGTTTGTAAAACGCTTTGTATTCGTCTTCGCTAATGTCGCTCTTGGCGCGCGTCCACAGGGCATTGGCTTTGTTGACGGTTTCGATCGCTTCCTTGCCTTCTTCATCCTTATCGCCGATGAATTCGACCGGGATGGCGATATGGTCGGAATATTCGCGGATCACCGATTTCAAGCGCCATGCATCTAAAAACTCCGCCTCATCAGCCTTCATGTGCAGCGTAATTTCAGTGCCACGGTCGGCTTTTTCGACTGTTTCCAGGGTGTATTCACCGGAACCTTCCGATTCCCAACGCACGCCATGTTCTTGCGTTAAACCGGCACGACGGGTGGTGAGGGTGACGCGATCCGCCACGATGAAGCTGGAATAGAAGCCGACGCCGAATTGGCCGATCAGTTGCGCATCCTTTTTCTGGTCGCCGGTCAGCTTGCCGAAGAATTCACGCGTGCCCGATTTGGCGATGGTGCCGATATGCTCAATGACTTCCTGGCGATTCATACCAATACCGTTATCACGAATAGTGATGGTTTTGGCTTCTTTATTGATGCTGACTTTAATTTTCAGCTCGGAATCGGTCTCGAACAGCGCCGGATCAGTCAGCGCTTCAAAACGTAGTTTGTCGGCGGCGTCCGATGCGTTGGAAATGAGTTCGCGCAGAAAAATTTCCTTGTGGCTGTACAAGGAATGAATCATCAAATGCAGAAGTTGTTTGACTTCGGCTTGAAAGCCAAGCGTTTCTTTGCTGGTGTTTTGTGTGCTGTCAGCTGCGCTGTCGTTGGGTATGTCGTGGGTGATGTCGTTCATGGTTCACTTTCCCTTGTTGTAAACAGTGACTGGATATGAGGCCCATTGCGCGCGCTTCAAGATGGCTGCCGGATGGAATGAAAAAACTCAATGGCGGCGCGGCTGAATACGACGTTAGTCCGGCGAACCAAACCTGGCCTTCCAGTGTTTTTTAGGGTTTTTGAACTTGACTTTACTAAGGGAAAAATGATCCGGTTTATAAGGGAAGTAATTTTTCCGATGTTCTTTGAGCCAGTTCACCTGATCCTCATAAAGCTCGTGGTGGGGGTCAGAAAGAAGTTCCAACATGCCTTCATAACCTGGAATACCGCCGCATTCTTCTGGTGGGCAGGCACGTTCACCAGCGATACACACCGGATATTTAACAGCGGGATCTTTGTCCAAAATCGCTTCGAGTTGAACTGTGTGCCGCCAGTCATCACCAAAATCATAAATGTAATCAGCGGTAAATCCCGGCTCCACAAAGTAGGTTTTAATAGAGGTTTCCCAGCCGGCTAAAGTACTTTTGTTAAAATTTGAGTCTGGCACGCCAATTGTGATTCTTTTCATGCTACCCGATTGCTGTATATGAAAGGCATGCAGATGGTAATCCAGCCAACCCATGGCATCCTGGATTGCTACATGCAAATCCCAGAAAGAATAGTCCGCCGGCACCTGAATTTGACGCCAGATTGGGGGGGCGATGTCCTGCAATTCGATGCGAAATTGGTAAACCTCTTTGTTGACACTCATACGAAACTCCTATTAATTTGGGTTGGTTAACCATGATAAGCGATGGTGAATTGTCTGAACGCAAAATGGTTGAGCGCGCCAAGGGACTGTTGATGTAACGACGCGGCTTCAGTGAAGAAACCGCTTTCAAAGAGTTGCGTTCTTTAGCTATGACAACAGGAAAATCATTGGGTGAAGTGGTTGGGATTTTGGTCGCGGCGGGGTATTAGCTTTAAAACGAGCGCAAGCACGTGATTGGCTGCGCAGAGACGATCAGCGCAGCCAATGTGGCGTCTAAAAAAGCGGTAGC
>CAYWXO010000067.1:0-14843 GCA_964462255.1 uncultured Thiobacillus sp.
TACCGGAAGCTACTTCCGGTATACGTGCTTATCCACTTTTAGCGGAAACTAAAGTGATCTGGGACCTTACTTCAAATGGATCGAGCATGGCACCAAGCGCGTGTGGCTGTACTTGATCGGTAAAAAGTATCGCTAGCTATGAAATCGAAAATCAGCGCGCGGCTGTAAGCTTTTTTTTAGCAGATGCCATCCTTAAATTGTCTCTTCAGGGATAGACAAAAAAATGATCTCACCTACAATCGATAATCCTTCTCTCCCAATCATCCCCACTATCTACGAACCCTCGCATGGATGGCTTTCTCTGCGCCTGCGCGAAGTTTGGGAATACCGCGAACTGCTCGTTTTTCTCACCTGGCGCGATATCAAGGTACGCTACGCCCAGGCCGCCCTGGGAGCAGCCTGGGCCATCCTGCAGCCGTTATTAACCATGGTGATTTTCAGCGTCGTCTTTGGTAAATTCGCCAAGCTACCTTCGGATGGAATTCCTTACCCAGCCTTCAGTTATGTGGCGCTTCTGCCCTGGCAGTTGTTTGCCGGGGCTTTGCAGCGAGCCGGTACCAGCTTGGTGGGGAACTCCAATCTGTTGACCAAGGTTTATTTTCCGCGCCTGATCATTCCTATCTCGGCCGTGGCGGCTGGACTGGTGGATTTCGCGATTGCCTTCATCGTGCTGTTGGGCTTGATGTTATTCTACAACATTAAGTTGACCTGGGCAGTTCTGGTTTTGCCATTTTTGATCCTGTTGGCCTTGCTGACAGCCCTGGCGGTGGGCATCTGGCTCTCGGCGCTGAATGTGCAGTACCGCGATGTTCAGCATGCCATCCCTTTCCTGGTACAGGCCTGGATGTACGCTTCACCAGTGGCGTATTCGGTCGGATTGATCCCAAGCGGTATGTGGCGAATTTTATATGGCTTAAATCCGATGGTAGGTGTCATCCAGGGCTTTCGCTGGGCACTCTTGGGTGCAGCACCACCGGATGAGTTAATGATTGTGTCGGTATTGATTATTGTCCTTCTGCTGGTCAGTGGTCTGTATTACTTCAAACGTATGGAAAAAACCTTCGCGGATGTGGTCTAAGTATGAGTGATATTGCTGTAAAGGTGGAAAACCTTAGTAAACTGTATCATATCGGTGCTCGACAGGAACAATACCCGACCTTGCGCAGTGCGCTTGTTTCTGGAATGAAACGCTTGGTGACAAGGCGCTCTGATCAAGAGAACGAAGAGAACACCATCTGGGCTTTGAAGGATATTTCTTTTGAGATTAAGCAGGGTGAAGTCGTTGGCATCATTGGGCGCAATGGCGCGGGTAAAAGCACTTTGCTTAAAATTCTTGCGCATATTACTGAGCCAACCAAAGGCCGCGTAGCATTGTATGGGCGCGTTGGTAGTTTATTGGAAGTGGGTACCGGTTTTCATCCGGAGTTGACTGGACGTGACAACATCTATCTCAATGGCGCTATTTTGGGCATGAGGCGAGCCGAGATCAAACGCAAATTTGACGAAATTGTGGCCTTTTCTGAGATTGAGAAATTTCTGGATACACCTGTAAAACACTATTCGAGTGGTATGTATGTGCGCCTGGCTTTTGCTGTGGCAGCGCATTTGGAGCCAGAAATCCTGGTGGTAGATGAAGTATTGGCCGTTGGAGATGCTGAGTTTCAAAAAAAATGCTTGGGTAAGATGGGAGATGTGGCGAAAAATGGGAGGACAGTGTTTTTTGTAAGTCATAATATGCAAGCAGTTAATTCTTTGTGTAATCGAGGAATTTTAGTATCTAATGGAAAAATAGTATTTGATGATGACGCAGCAAAAGTAGTAAAAAGATATCTTTTGGACGGAATAGGAAATAGTGCAGAAGTCAAAT
The DNA here is from genome assembly GCA_964462255.1 of uncultured Thiobacillus sp. Lineage (GTDB taxonomy): Bacteria > Pseudomonadota > Gammaproteobacteria > Burkholderiales > Thiobacillaceae > PFJX01. The sequence continues at coordinate 1,868 of CAYWXO010000067.1, forward strand.
GGAGCCAAGAAAATGCACCTGGAAATGATGTTATAAGGCTGATTTCGGTTCGTTTAATCACGGCAGACGGGCTTATTTCTCAAGAATTTCTTAGTGGTGAGCGAATAAATATTCAATTTGAGCTGGACTTATTAAAAACAGCGTCTGATTTAGTGATAGGTTTTGACCTCAAAACCACGGATGGGTTAATTGTTATGAGGTGTTATCAAAATGATGCAAGCGAAGAGTATTGGCCAGCTCTGAAAATCGGGAAGAATAAAATTGTGTGCCAGTTGCCCGCCGGATTATTAAATGGTGGTAGCTATCTTATTTGTCCAAAGATAAGTATCCATTGTAAAGAGTGGATAGTTGATTTTGATGCTCTTATTGTCATGAAAGTAATATTGTCTCATGGAGTTTCACCTTTTTGGAATGTATTTTTATTAGGTGGCAGTAGTCGACCTGGGGTAATAGCCCCTATCATACCTTGGCTTGCATTAAATAGTGATTGAATTTAATATATTGACATATTTGTCCTGGAAATATCATTTATTTTGGATGGTGCAAAACGTCGAAATTGACGGGACTCGAAAAATGCATTTTTTTTGCACTGGCGCAAAGGTACTCAAGGGAGTACATATTGGTCAAACTGCGGTAGTTGGAGATGGTGTAGTTGTTGCCAGGGATGTTGTTTCACCGGGAACCCAGCGCGTCCTGTAGTGAAAAAACAAAGGTGTGCGTATGTTTGATAGATCAAATCCGGATGTCTCAATTATTACTTCTTTATATCGAAGTGAAAAATATTTGATGCAGTTTAGTGGTCAAGTGTTAGATGTTGCTATCGAAATGCAAAAGCTGGGGCTGATCACTCAATTCATTATTATCAGTAATGATCCAACCTGGCGCGAAATAAAAAAAATTGAATCATTAAAAACTAAATGCCCGCCTTATTGTGACATTCGTATAGAATTTGTAGCACGCGAAACCTTGTATGCTTCATGGAATCGCGGTGTTCGCATGTCTGATGCCCCAATAATTTGCTTTTGGAATGTTGATGATCTGCGCAATGCTAAGGCATTAGCGGAAGGGGTCGATCTGATTAAGTCTGGTAATGACTTTGTGTGTTTCCCTTACATAGTGTTTAATAAAAGTCGAAAGGCGTTTTTCACAGATCTATTGGATCTGGATTTGGACTTGAGAAAGCATAATTTCGTGATTGGACCGTTTTTTATGGTCTCAAAGGCATTATTTAACAAAGTAGGCCCATTTGACGAGCAATTTCACATTACGGGCGACTTTGAATGGCAGTTTCGGGTTGCCACAGCAACTCCCTTTTCGCGTGGAAACAGCATCGGCGGGCTGTTTATCGCGGATGGGAATAATTTGAGCTCAAAAATGAGTCCCAGGCATTATGTAGAGAGAAATATAATATTTACGAGATATCAGCTTCCCGAACTGCTGCATCCATTAAGTGCCGAACAGATGGATCTATTTTGTTGTTATCAAGTAGAGTGGAAAGGAAATGCTCCAAGAACTTCCGATGAAAATTTTACATTGGATGCTTATTGGGATCGCAGGCGTATGTTTTGGATCAGGTTTGATATGTTCAAGGATTTAACCTTGTGGCCAGTGAGACGACTTATGAAAATGCTATATTCTTTGTTTTCGTAAAAATTAAAAAAGTGTATCCTTGACCTTTTTACGCTTAGGACTTCCCCTGGTAGTTTTTGGTTTAATCTTATACAAAAGCCGATCTAGGCCGATTTACTTCACGCTTATCCCTTGGGTCGTCGGCTTGGGTCGCTCTCTGTTAATTGATCTTCTTCCTAATACTGCTGTGGCGAAAGTATTTGGCATCCAAATTTCAGCCCAGGACTTGTTGTTTGGTTTGGTAGTGATCGCGTGGGGCTATAGTTGTCTGCGGCGAAAATCCTCAGGGCATTTTCTCGCTCACTCAGGTGTATGGATAAGCGTGTCATGGTTTCTATTTTTAATACTGGAAACGCTCATGTCCATCACAGACCCATCCCTTCATGTAGGTCCTATCGTTCTTTTTAATATGCGATCGTGGTTTTATTTTCCTATCAGTTTTCTGTTGTTTATTGATACTTATCGGCGTTACGATCGCCAAGAATTACTGGAAGCCTTGGGAGTTTTAAGTACCCTGGTCGCTGGTTTGACCGTGTTGTACATCCTGGATTCTGGATTTGGATTGAAAATTTATCCCTATGAAAAATATTACCAGGAATTTTCGGGCGGTGGTTTGGTTACTCGTGATTTCACCACCTTCGCTTTCTTCTGGCTTGGTCTGGTTTTTAGTTATTTGTTGGTGATGCCATACTCGCTTTTTTGGTCTCTGGTCATGTTGTTAATTATGTCCATGGGCGTATTCTTCTCTTATACGCGTTCTTCGATTATTAGTGTTGTGGTAATATTTGCGCTGACGGGTATATTACTTTCAGCAAAACCGCTACTGAGGATATTGGGGAAATCAGTCTTAGACGAAGAAAGATTTTCTTCTGAAAAGGAAAATCTGTTGCCAACACGCAGTCAGGGCATAAAGAGAGGTACGGTCACTTCATCGCGCAGCGTGTTGATTGTCCTTTTGGTTTTCTTGCCCGGGCTTGCAGCGCTCTTATTGATAATCTTGCCCGTCTTGCTGCCTGTGCAATGGAGTTTTCTTGCCCAACGCTTTTTAGATGTTAAAAATGTAGGTTCTCAGGGAGTGGATACCGTTCCGAATCTGATGATCCGCTGGTACTATTTTATATCAGCCTGGCGTGACGGCATTGTTTTTCATCCCTGGCTGGGCAATGGTTTAATCATGCACCCGAACACTTTTCAATGGATGAGTTATGACAGCGATTGGATCCATCTAGTGTTTCGTTTTGGTATAGCTGGAGTGGCCGTCTTCATGCTGCCACTGATTTGGGCGCAGTGGACTGCGCTCGCTGCCTTTTTTGCCCGCCGCGATCAAACGGCGGAGCGCCTGGCACTGCTCATCCTGTTGTTTAATGTATTTATTTTCTCACAGAGGTTTTCGGGTATTGTGTATTTATGGTGGTACCCCCTCTCCACTTTGAGTATTGCGCTTGCTACGCTTGAGGCTGACCAACTCTGGTACAAAGCTGAGCAGCCCGTTTCTATAAAATGGGGATTCAATCTAAATTGGTTTGTCCACGTTGACCGTTATTGGTTTTTACGAAAGCTCGCATTGGTTTTGATTATCTGGTTTTTGAGTATTATGCTCATCAGATGGGTGTTGCGATAATGACTATTATGTTTATGATGCCTAATTGGAGCAAACCGTCGGAGGTTTGGCTGCAGCGCATGTTGCTAATGTTGGAACCCGAGCTTGGCGTTGTGATCGCTAATGATACAAATGGCGAGAAGTTATGGAATTACACAACCCGGGCGATATCTCTGTCAACCGGTTCTCGCTTATCCGTTGTTACAACTTTTTTCCGACATGGACTTCGGCGGTATTCTAGGCGAAATTCCATCGTTCTGCGGGAAGCCGATCGTTCTGATATCACTCACATTCTTTGTCACTATGGAGCATTTGCAGTCGAATATTTGGAAGTCTGGCAGGTATGTAAAAAACCTCTGTTTGTTCATTTTCATGGCTATGACACCATTTTTGATATCAGGAAATATGACCAGCCTGACGTAATGATTTTTCCGGAAAATTATATTTTTCAGTTGCGCAAATTGTCACAACGCGCAACATTTATTGCGAATTCCGAGTTTACAAAGTCTAAATTAGTCGAGGCAGGACTTCCAGCTGATGGTATTGTTACCAAATATTTAGGAGTTCCCATACCAGTTCAAAAAAAAGCACATTGGGATAAGGGGACGATACATATTGTCCATTTAGGGAATCTCGTGGACTGTAAATCTCCAGACCGTACGATCAAAGCCTTTGAAAGGGTACGCTCAAAAGGAATTCAGGCAATATTAACAATTGCAGGAGATGGACCTTTACGTGTTACCTGCGAATTACTCAAAGCGCGTTCGCCCTACAAAGATACAATTAACTTCCTCGGAGCGATAACATCAGAACATGCCCAGGACCTTCTCGCCAGTGCTGATATTTTTACACAGCATAATATCCAAGGCGAGCTTAGCCGGCAATCCGAAGCCTTTGGTGTTTCCATCTTGGAGGCCATGGCAAATGGTTTGCCCGTAGTTGGGACGCGGCATGGCGGCGTAATGGAAACTGTTGTTGATAAAGAAACTGGTTTTCTCGTAGCCCCTGGAAATGTGGAAGAACAGGCAGAAGCTATTATTAAGTTAGCACAGGATGCCTCTTTGCGACAGCGCTTCGGGGATGCCGGGCGTCAACGCGTATCCGATTATTTTAGCCTGCAGCAGGAAGAAAAACGATTGCGGGAAATTATGCAATTATGATGGCTGTGTGGTAAAGAGGTGGCACCACACTTAAATTTGATTCCCTGGCCAATCCTGAATTAGCCTGAATTGCTCCACAGAATCGTGATTAGTGCGCAAATTAAGTGGAGACATCGTATGAGATTGGTTCCCGCTTCGAGATATATAGGTTTAACTCTTTTTGGCTATATTTTATTATTATCCATTTCTTATTCATATGGACCAGGCGGCTATTTGCCCCTTCTTACCCTTATGATTGGAATAACTTTATGGCAAGTTGGAAAGAATAGTAATAGTATCATTAAGAAATTTGGCGTAAAAAGAATTCTTCTGGCTGGGCTCTTCATTGGAGGTGGAATCAGATTTCTTTGGGCAATTCTGGTGCCAACCCTACCAATATCTGGTTTTCTGTTTTTCACGAGAGTGTATTAAAACTATCGAATAATATTGCGGTATTAACCAAGAATTACGGATATACCCTATTACTATCGGCGGCATATCGTATTTACCCAGATGTTCTAACCGGTAAGATATTAAATGCACTTGCGTCGACGCTATCGTTGTTGCTTTTATTCCTAATAGGCTCCAAATTTGTTAGTCCGCGGATAGGGTTGATTGCAGCTTTTTTATTTTCAATATTGCCAAGCGAAATAAACATGGTAAGCGTACTAGGAACCGAGTCAATAGCAACTACTATTGGTCTGATTATCACCTTTTTTCTTGTGCAATTCAGTCGTCGAAACTCGTCAGCAATTTGGGTGCTTTGCGCAGGATTATTTTTTGGTTTAGGGCTTTCCGTTAGATCTTCATTCATTTTTTATTTTCCGGCAATACTGTTGTTTATCCTTTTTACCACTCTGAATCTTAAACAGAGTAGTAAAGTTTTTGGAATATTTATAGCTGGTATATTAATCGGCCTGAGTATTATTGTTACAAGTTTTTCGCTCATTTCAGGTAATCTCTCGATTGAACCGCTGAAAACACAAGATTCGTTCCCGTTTTTAGCTGGTGTAAACACAGCATCATCCGGAACCTACAACCAGGATGATGTAAACCTTTATTCATCCTGGCCTGATGATGAAAGGGATCAAAGAGCAAGATACGAGGCTATTAACAGAATAATGTCAAATCCCATGACATTTATATTGCTCATCCCAAAAAAAATTTCCATTCTTATGGGATCGAATCTTTACGGAAATACATGGAGTCTTGACACCATTAATTGGGGAAGCAGAAATTTCCGCAAGGAATTGTCGGGTATTAATGGATTACTGTCACAATCTATCTATATTGTCATTTGGTTCTTTGCTTTTTATGCCTTTAAAGATTTTTCAAATAGATATCATTCCAATTCAGTATCCCTTGTTGTTCTAACTTTGGTAATATTTACACTACTGCCTCACTTTTTATTAGAAGTGCAAGGCAGGTATCATCATTATGTGATGCCATTTATCGTTTTGCTTGCGGCCTGTGGAATGAGTCAAGCTGGTGAAGTATTACTTTAGATGAACAAAGTGCTTCGGGGAGAATTCAATGAGAAACTTCCCCGGCAGAAATGGGATTCTTATTACTAGATGGCAAGTTGAAAATAAAAATATAATCCGAATTCTGGTGTGGCTTATTTTCCAAAGTCATGCTGTATTGATAAATATCTTACCCTGTTATGCTCGTTTTTTTGCCTTTGCAGAAACTCAATCGATATACTTATCCGGGCACACTAATTTCAATTTATCATACGGGAATAACAGCCTTTTTTTTTGTTGGAGATGAAACATGACTCGCTTGATCAAAGTTCTCATTGAGCAGCAGGTTATTCCGCCTTATCGGGTTCCTTTTTTTTCCCGACTGGCTGAACAAGTCGATTTGTTGGTGTTGGCAAGCGAAGGAATCCGTCTTCCAGGCATCAATGATGTCACAGATGGATTATCCTTCAGGACCATACGTTCAAAAGAAGTGATCTATCGTGGCTTTACTTGTCGTAGTCACTATGTTTATCATAAGGATATCATATCTGCTTTGAGAAAACACTCAGCCAATGTTTATATTACGAATTCCATTTTCACAAACGCGTTTGCTGCTTATTCAAATTTACGTCTCGAATTAGAGATGACCAATGTATCTATGGTGACTTGGGGTTGTGAAGGATATGACAATCGGGATTTCAAGGCCGTGAAACGCAAGAATTTACAAAAAAATTCGCTTAAGTACTTATTAAGACATCCTTCATTCTGGCCTTATTTGTTCCAAGGACACCCATCCTTTTACGGAGTGAAGATGTGCAATGGGTTTCTTACTTACTCGAGTCTTACGGCTAAGTACTGGCAGCAGGTTTGGGATATCCCGATTTCTAAAATAACAATTGCACATAATGCTATCGATACTGATGCACTATTTGCCTATTATCGGAATTGGCTTAATTCAGGGTTGCAGCGTTCAACGAGAAAAATCATCTTTGTCGGCAGAATAACGGCGGAAAAGAAAATTGATTTCCTCTTGCGCGCATTTCGCAGGGTCAAAGAAATGTTTCCAGATATTGCCCTCACTCTGGTGGGGGAAGGACCGGCACGCTTATATTTGGAGAGATATATTGATGAAATGCAACTGAAAGACGTTGAGTTTCTAGGCGAAATTCAAGATCAAACTTTATTAGCCAACACAATGTGTAGTTCATCTTTATTTGTTATGCCTGGATTAGGGGGGTTAGGGATAAATTCTGCGATGGCTTGTGGTTTGCCGGTAATTTGTTCTGAAGCAGATGGTACTGAATTGGATTTGGTACAAGAAGGGGAAAATGGCTGGTTTTTTATTTCAGGCGATGAGGATGATTTACTACGGAAATTAATAACCGCATTCTCTGACCCGCAAAGACTAGAGCAATATGGAAAAGAATCAGCCCGGCGAATAAATAATGTCTATAATCTGGAAAATATGGTGAATTCTTTTGTAGATAGAATCGAGCTTTCCGCGCAGGTCATTAATTAGTAATGATAAGAATTTTTAAATTCTTATCAGATGTGTCGCTTTACAGAGTAATATGATCGCTAAATCGCATAGGAAAGTCATGCGGATTCTAAGCTCCAATAGCATGCCATTGCCTCGGGTTCAAGAAAACGCTCGATGGACAATGGACTTGGATGCTTTTTCGATCTTAACCACGCCAATGATATTTTATTGGTATCGTAACCAATATTGTAAAATATATGGCACGTATTAGCTTTCTCATGTATCCAATTGGAGTAAGGGATTTGAAAATCGGATTTTATCTAAATTTCGCCAGAATAGCATTCATGCGAAATATTAATAAGAAGCTTGTTGTAATGAGTCGCTAGGCAGGGCTGAAATGAGAATATTATCCTTTACCAATTTATCAATGCCCGCTATACACGCTCACCTGGGAGAATCCCCGACGTATCTCCAGGGTTGGGTAGAAGGGCTGCGGGTATCTTTAAAACAATTTCCTGATATCTATCAGGGATTTGTATCGGTGCATAAAAAAGAATTTGCACCATTTACGTTGGATGATTCATCCTATTACGGCATCCAGTGTCCTCCATCACACCGTTTCATACGGGCTTGGGTCGAGAAATGGCAGCATAAGATTGAATTTCCCGGCTGGATGGCGCAATGTATTCGAATTATTGATGGATTTAAACCGGATGTAATCCATGTTCATGGCACCGAGGGCTTTTACGGTTTGCTTCAATCTCAGGTCAACATTCCGGTGGTAATTTCTTTGCAGGGGTTGTTGGGAGCCTATGAGAGACAATATTTTAAAGGATATAAAACTTTTGATGTTATCAGGACTGTTTTGACTAAGGATTTTATCAGGGGCAATGGCCTTATTCACCAACATTGGGTCATGGAAAAGGCAGCCAAGCGGGAGATCGAAATTGTGAAAAATGGGGACTTTTTTATTGGACGCACCGCTTATGATCATGACTTTGTGAAATTGTATAACCGAACAGCAAAATATTATATATGCCATGAAGCCTTACGCCCGGAGTTTTATTCGGCGCAATGGGTATTTGACTCTGCGATCCCCAATACCCTTTATTACGTCTCAGCAACCAATCCATATAAAGGCTTAGACTGCCTTCTTGATGCAGTTGCCTTGATTAAAGGGGGAAAAAAGGAAATTCACCTTCGGGTAAGCGGTTTTTTTGCGAATTCAGGGCTTTGGCCATGGATAAAAAGAAAAATTGATTTATTGGATATCGCCGATAATATAACCTGGTTGGGGTTATCCTCTCCCCAAGAAGTAGTTCGGGAAATGAAAAGAGCGGCAGTATTTATACATCCATCTTATATTGATAACAGCCCAAACAGCCTGGCAGAAGCTATGTTATTGGGAGTGCCCTGTATTGCCTCTTACGTTGGTGGTATTCCATCCATGGTGACAAACGAAGAAAATGGTTTGTTATTCTCGGCAGGCGACCCATTTTCACTAGCTGCTTGTATTCTGAAGGTTCTTGGAGACAAATCTTTAATGAATAAACTATCTAAAAATGCGCAGCAAGTTGCCAATGACAGGCATAATCCTGTCTCAATAGCGCAAAACATGAAGGATATTTATCTTGAATTGAGTAAAAAAGGGATTTCGGAATCTAGATATTTGAAAAAAACTATTCGGTCGTAGTTTCGCAATTCATACCTTAGTACAAGGCACTAATACTGACCTTTTATCTTTTTTTTTAAAAAGGCGGAATTATTTATCTTGGCGTTCCATGGATTGATCGGATGGTTCTCGCCAGCGGTTATTTCTTGAATCACAAGGGACGGGGGGGGGTAAATTATGGATACCGAAGAGTATCTCAGTTATTATTGCTCGCGTGCGTATAACCTTTATTTATCGCTGCTGGATTTTGCCAACAATTGTGCCAAATAGGACCATGAAAAGGTTGATAAGAAGTTGGCTGGGGTTATTATTGGGAAGGTTCGTTTTGTACAAGTCTGTACGAAAAACTAATTTTATAACAGAATCAATGAGCAAGCGCTGTCTAAAATTGATTACCAAGGAAACTATTAGTGAAGGCCATCCCCAAAATTAGTATTGTGACCCCGTCCTTCAATCAGGCTCGTTTTTTGGAGCAATGTATACTATCTGTTTTGGAGCAGGATTATTCGAACATTGAGTATATCATCATGGATGGTGGCTCTACTGATGGCAGCGTGGAGATCATTCAAAAATACAGTCATCGCCTGGCTTACTGGGTCAGCGAACCGGATGGGGGTCAATCAGCTGCAATTAACAAAGGCTTGCGCCGTGTTACTGGTGATATTTGGGGATGGATGAACTCAGATGATTGGTATAGTCCAGGGGCAATCTCAAAGGCCGTTGATTACCTTTTGCAGCATTCCGAAACTGATATTGTTTATGGTGATTGCAATTGGGTTTCTGTAAAGGGAGAATTTTTGCGCAGACAAAATCCCCATACTTTTAGCTATTCAAAATTTGTTATTGAGATGAATGATTATATTCCATCAGGCTCAACCTTTATTAGGAGATCTGTTTACGAAAGTGTTGGTGAGTTAGACGAATCAATGCACTACACTATGGATCATGATTATTGGCTTAGGGCGGGTTTGCTAACCCAGATAGATTATTTACCAGAAGTTCTTTCGAGCTTCAGGGTATATCCTGAAGCTAAAACTTGGAGAAATTCATCGGGTAGAGCCAGGGACATTGTATATATGTATGAAAAAATATTGGATAATGACAATATTCCGGCAACCGTAAAAGCGCAAAAAATAAATTTACTTTCGAAAGTTTATCAGACTGGGGCTGCTTATTATCGAGATGCAGGTGATAAAAATATGTTCATCAGGTATTTGTGGAAAAGTTTGAAAATGGCTCCATTTCACTGGACTCGTTCTCGCGTTAAGCTATTATTGAATCTATGAATATTGCTATCCGGCCCTTTTAATAATTTGCGTTTTGGAATACTAACAAAAAATTGATCAAATGCGAATTCTATACTACACCTACCCCTGTTTTTTTGATGCATCTCTCTCGTTTATTCGCTCTATGAGTAAAAAAGTAGAGTTACATGTAATTATGGAAGTATCGCCAGAAAGCCGCAAAGGCGTCCTTTTTGACCTAAATCATCTAACACTTCCCCCAGGTATTATGCCCGCCAGCCCAATATTGGATTCTTTGACTCCTTCCAATATCACAGAATATTGGAAGGAGTCAAAAAGCTTTCACCTGGCTGTATATGATTCTCGCCAAAGCACAAATATCAAAACCTTGCTACGAGGAAAACAGGTTGCCGATTTTGTGAATTATATTCAACCGGACATTATTTATTTTGAAGATACCAGCCTTCGCATTGCTTTAGGGTCACTACTATTTCCAAAGATACCCTGGGTAATTGGTGTTCATGATCCGGAATCGCATTCGGGAGGAAATTACTGGCGTTATTCTTTGACAGAAAAATTGATGTATAGCAAAACAAAACAAATTATTCTTCATAACGAAACCCAGAGAAAAGATTTTATCGAAAGACACCATATACCCCCAGAAATTGTTAATGTTATTCCTTTGGGGATATACGATGGATATTTAGAGTTGGCGACAAGGGTATTTCATCCAATGAGTAACAATATTCTTTTCTTTGGACGTTTATCATCTTACAAAGGTTTGAAAGTTCTGTTCGATGCAGCCGTGTGTGTTTCAAAAAAAGTGGAAAACGTTACTTTTGCTGTTGTGGGTAAGCCTAGCCAAGGCTATGAGATGCCGCAAATACCAGAGCTTGCGCACGGAGGAAAATTTGTTTTTCATCTCGAACATGTGCCGGCTGCCGCAATGGGAGATTATTTTCTCCAGGCAGCATGTGTTGTTTGTCCTTACTTAGAGGCAACACAGAGCGGTGTTGTTTTGACATCGTATGCCTTTAACAAACCGGTTATTGCCACTCGTACGGGTGGCTTGCCCGAATATGTACTTGATGGGCAAACCGGATTGTTGGTGGAACCTAATGATTCACAAGGGTTAGCAGACGCTATTATACAATATTTGAATAACGACGAACTGAGGGAAACATTATTAAGGGGCATTGTTGAAATTCGGCAAGGACTGTTGAACTGGGATCAAATTTGCAACCAATATAAAAAAGTGTTTGATGAAGTTTTGCAGTAAAAAATAGCAGAGGTGAAGTTTGCCAAATATTCTTGTTACAATACCGGGGTTGGGCGTTGGGGGTGCAGAACTGCTTGCTATAAGTCTTGTAAATGAATGGAAAGGCCGACCTTTTGACACGATTTTCTTGTCTTTAAGGAATACATCGAATCGACTGGCTAATCGTTTTCTTGATGGGCGATGCACATTTTTAGAATATCCTCGTGTAGGTAAAATTGATTGGGGTTTGATTGCGAAGATGAGGAAACTAATTATAGAAAAAAAAATAAGAGTGGTGCTTGCATTTGGCCTCTATGCATTCTTTTTGTCCCGATTAGCTATTATCGGGATAAAAAGACCGCCTCGATTAATCCTTTCGATTCATAGCACAAAACCTCACTCTCGTTTAAAATTTTTCAAAGAATGGATTCTAGCGCGCTCAATTAGGAGTACGGACCTCATTATTTCTGTGTGCGAAGCTCAAGCGGAATTTTGGTCAAAGGCCTTCTCAATTCCGCGCAATAATTTTGTGAATATCTATAATGGAGTAGACAGCTGTTATTTTGATCCTTTTGTCAATACTGATGCAAGAAGAAAAATTAGGGAGTTTTATCATCTTGCGCCAGATGATTTCGTAGTATTACAAGTTGCAAGCATAAAGCCATTAAAACGGATTGATACTTCAATTCATGCTTTAAAAAAAATTCTAGAATCTGGCGGAAATAAAAATTATTTTTTGCTTTTGGTGGGAGGTGGCAGTCTTGCATATGAAACAAAGCTAAAAAATCTGGCCATTTCGCTAGGAATATCGGCCCATGTGTTGTTTTGCGGAAAACAAAATGATGTGCGATCCTATTATCAGGCGGCGGATCTATTTACTTTATCTTCATCAACGGAGGCATTTTCATTAGCCGCTTTAGAGGCTATGTCTATGGGACTGCCATGTGTGTTGACGGATGTTGGGGGGGCAAAAGAAATGATTACGGATGATGCGATCGGGTATGTAGTTGACGTAGATAAACCTGTTGAGTTAGCTGCAGCCTGGTATAAAGCCTTGAATAATTTGCAACATCACGATCGAATAAAAATAAGAGAAAAAACCATCTCACGTTTTGATATAAAAAAATGTGCGCAAGCTTATGCGAATATTCTTGCAGATTGTATAGATGACCGTCTTCAAATTACCTGATCACCTGCACAAGGAACAGATGGCGGAATAGAAACCGAAGAGTACAACTGCTCATGTAAGGTTGAAGAGATGTTTAACTGTTGTTGGGTGACATATGTGGAAATGATCGTTGCTGATTTCAAGAATAGGAACGAGTTTTTCCAAACAGCAGCATTTTATAATATTCGCAGTTCTGGGTGTGACCTGGGCATGGCTATCTACTTGTTTTCTGCGAAGATAGCCATGCTTTTTTGTTTAACTAGAAAAATTTGGTTCTCATCAGATTTGTGGGAGAGGTTGAGGTAAGTTGCCGTGCTCAACCA
>CAYWXO010000068.1:0-14736 GCA_964462255.1 uncultured Thiobacillus sp.
GAAACACATTGAGCTCCTGCCGAAAACCATGCGTCGAGATGTTGGCCAGGTTGTGTGAGACCGCTGCCTGCTGCCGTGTCACCTCTCGCGCTCCGGTCATAGCAATGTAGATGACACGATCCATCGTCCGTCCCCTTTATCGAGCTAGGTGTTTATGGTTTAGCGGAGATTAACCAATGTTTGCAGGACCGTGCTTTGTGCGCTAATGGTTTGCGCGTTAGCCTGATACATGCGCTGGGCCACAATTAGATTGACCAACTCACCGGTGAGATCAACGTTAGATTCTTCGATCGAACCGGATTGTAAATAACCTAACAAGCCATTACCAGGGGCATCGGAGGTCTGTTTACCGGCTGCCGCGGTTTCAGCCCACTGGTTATCGCCCAAAGGCTGCAAACCATTAGGATTAAGGAAGCTGGTCAGATGGATTTGGCCCAAATTTAACGTGCGCCCATTGGTGTACATTCCCTGGACCATGCCAGTATCGTCAACGCTTAAATTAGAAAACTGACCGGCAGAATAGCCGTCTTGTGAGATAAATGACACACCTGAGGTGCTGCCGTATTGCGTTAATTTGGTGAGGTCTAGTTCAAATGACCAATCGTTAGGTGCCACACCCACACTGATGGGCAATGAGGATTTGGCTAGTGAGGCAGCATCGGCTACGGTTTGAATCAGAAGTGGATCTGCTCCTATATTCAATGCGCCGATTGCCGCTTGCCTAGCAGCATCTGACGCAGCTATCTGAGTGGGCGTCACCCTGCTTCCTGCAACATCAACAATGACTGCTGTATCAATAACTTGATAAATCTGAGCAAGACTTGCTCCTGCGTTTGTTGCATCAACAATTGCAGTATCAAGTTCAGTCTTGCGCGTACCATCATCATTAATTGCCGACAACCTGCCACTAGTATCAAACGACAATGTGACAGGCCCATCGCCAGCGGCATTTGTTAAAACTTTGTTTCCTCCAATATAACCGACTGAATTCCATTCTCCTGTGCCGGCCTTTTGAAAATATAAAGAAAGCCCCATTGCGGTACCGGATTTATCGAATACATTAACAGTTGTTGAATAATTATAAGTAGAAGGTAATGAAGGATTAATATCAGTAACATTACCAATAGCAGGAGGTGTTGTTCTAGCTGCACCGAATAAGGCACCAAATTCCGCACCCGGTGGCACTTCAGCGGTGTAATTCAAATTCGCAGTCAACTGTGCCAGTGTCGTTTGATTCGGTGGCACCACACCCAAAGAGACATTCAACGGCACTGCCGGCCCACCAATAATCGTGCCAGTCGAGTCAGCCAGATTTCCCGTTAGATTGCGACCGACGCTATCAACGATAAAACCGTTGCTATCCATTTTAAACTGGCCATTACGGGTATAGGTGGTTAAACCATTTTGATCAAGTTGAAAAAAACCTTCACCACTGATCGCTAAATCTAGTGGGTTATTAGTTGCGCTGATATTGCCCTGGCTAAATTGCTGTGCTACCGTTGCCATTTTGCCACCAATACCGATATTGGTATTGCTCAAGCCGAACAGCGAGGTGGCATAAATATCAGCAAACTCATTGCGGCTTGATTTGAAACCTACCGTTGACGCGTTAGCAATATTATTACCAATCGTATCCAGGCTTTTAGCTGCGCCATTTAATCCGCTTAAACCTTGTTGGAATGCCATTTTATTAACTCCTTAAAATATTTGACGAATTTGATTAAGGTTGCGCTCACCCACACCGGAAACCTCAACCCCCATATCACTATCATTTAGCGAAACACTGAGTACATTACCGATGGCATAACTGGTGGCAGCCACCGCATTCTCTTTTGCATTGGCCTCAACTTTGAAGCTGTAATTGCCTTCAGCCTGCGTTTCGCCACTGCTATTTTTTCCATCCCAAACAAACTTCACCAAGCCGGCCGGTTGTTCGCCCACATCCAGTGTTTGAATATGCATGCCGCCGTCATCAAAAACTTTTACTTTTAAGCTATCCGCGGCGGCCGCTAAATTAATGCCACCGGCAGCGCCCGCTGAATTGAGCGTTAAGGTATTACCTTCTGCCATGACTTGCCGTCCTACGAGCGCAGCCCCTTGCATTGCCTGACTTGTTTTATATTGTGAGACCAGGCCTTCCAGCGAGGTATTGAGCTTACTCACCCCTTCTACGGTGGACATTTGCGCTAACTGGGTAGTGAGCTCGGCGTTTTCCATCGGGTTCATCGGGTCTTGATTTTTTAATTGCGTGACCAACAGCTTAAGAAAGCGATCGGATAGCTCTTCCGAGGAGCCGGCTTTGCTGGCCGTGGTCGCTGTGCCATTGATGCTGGCCAAGACACTGGCGGAAATCTCATTTTGGGTAGCAGTGATTGCCATAATCTCTTACTCCTAACTCTGTGCAATGGCCAAAGTACGCTGCAGCAGCGTTTTGGTCGTTGCCATCACTTCGGCGTTGGTTTGATAGGAACGTGAGGAAGAAATCATGTTGACCATTTCTTCCACCGCATCGACATTGGGATAGGCGATATAGCCTTGACCATCGGCCAAGGGATGCTTGGGGTCATACACTAGGCGAGGGGGAGAGGTATCTTCCACCACTTCCGTCATGCGGACACCTTGTGCCCAAGGGGCAGATTTATTCATCGGCGTGGCCTGAAACATCACATGCTTGGCGCGGTAACCTTCGCCGGTTGAGGCATGTGCCGAATCAACGTTGGCCAGGTTAGAGGCCACCGCGTTCAAGCGCATCGACTGTGCGGTCAAGGCGGAAGCGGCAATATGAAAGACATTGGTCAGTGACATTGTTACACCTCGTTAATAGGGTTTTGCAGGGCTATTATTGCCCGGTGCCCAGGGCCTGTCCCATGGTTCTGAACGACGAAGCGGCTCGGTCGATCAGAAACTGATAATGCAAGGAGTTTTCCGTAAAGTGTGCCCGCTCCACGTCCGGGTCAACGGTATTGCCATCCAGGCTGGGTTGCACGGTTGAGCGATATTTAAGGTGCCCATCGGCATTGACAGAGCCCATGCCATTCAAATGCGCGCTGTCGGTGCGGTTTAATTTCAAAGGCCCACCGGATGCGCCCATCGCATTACGCAAGGCGGCGGCAAAATCAAGATCACGCGCCTTGAAGTTGGGGGTATCCGAGTTGGCGATATTCGCTGCCAATATTTCCTGCCGCCGTGCACGTAAATTGAGGGCGGACTGGACAAAGGCGATTTCGGTGTCAATTTTGTTAATCATGATGGTCTCCGCGTATCTTTCAGCAAAGGCCATGCCAGATGTTTTAACACTGCCTAACACCTTGATTTTTAACAACGGGATGCGCTGGCACGGCAGGGGGAAACGGCAAAGTTTGCCGTTTGTGGCAAGCTTTGCCGTCGTGCTGGGCCGGTGTTTGCTGTTGATGTTTTGCTATAAGGACAGCACAAAGCCGCGACAAAACGCGGCACTCCCCGCGTATCTCAAGGTATATTTGTCACCCTTCCGCCTCAAACTAAAAAGCGAAACGAGAACCCCAAACCATGCGCAACAATCAGCCAGTAACCGGACAAGAATTTCAGATTCGAGATGACGCCGCCTTTATTACGCATACCGACAGCAAGGGCCGCATCAGCAATACCAACGATGAGTTCGTGGAAGCGAGCGGTTTTTCGCGGGAAGAATTGCTCGGGCAATCGCACAATATCGTGCGCCATCCTGATATGCCGGTGGAAGCCTTTCGCGACTTTTGGGCGACCCTGAAGCGCGGCCGCCCATGGAGCGGCATGGTTAAAAACCGACGCAAAAATGGCGATCACTATTGGGTGCGGGCCAACGCCTCGCCGATTGGTGACGGTTACACCTCGGTGCGCGCCAAGCCTTCGCGCCGGGAAGTGGAGGCGGCTGAGTCGCTTTATCGCGCCATGCGCAGCGACCCCAGCATCAAGATGGAAGGCGGCCATGTGGTGCCCACCGGTCTGGCTGGCTTGCTGCACAAATTGACTGGCCGCTTGCGCATTGCCCAACGGCTCTGGCTGATGGTTGCGCTGTCCGCCGTATTATTTGTCGTGGCGGTGGCAGTTGGCTGGCAGGGGTTGCACGACGCACGCCAATCCTTGAAGTCGGTTTATGAAGACCGCGCGGTGCCGATGTACGACTTGTCCAAATTTAACGCCTTGATTAAAGATAACTACGCCGAGATTTTGCGCGGTTTTCAGCACGACCCGGCCGGGCAATTGTTTGCCGCCCACGACCATCCCACCCGCCAGCATACGGAGGCCATCAGGGCGCGCAGCGGCGAGTTGGACGCGTTGTGGAACAAATATATGGCCACCTATTTGACCGAAGAGGAAAAAGTGCTGGCGGCCGATTTTACCGACAAGCGCAAGGCGTGGATGGATCAGCTCAACATTGCGGTCGCCGCGTTGGAAGCGGATGATTTTTCCCCCGGCATCATGGCCGCATTTTTGCAAGCGGGGCGCACCGAAGGCGTGGCGGTTGAAGCCGCCATGAATAGCCTGCTCGCTTTTCAGGTTGAGCATGCCAAACAGGAATTTTTAGCCGCAGAAAAAACGTACGAACTCCAAATCACCATTTTTGCTGTGCTATTTGTGCTTGGTTTAGTCGGGGTTTTGTCGCAGGCTATTTTTACGATTGGTCATATTACTAAATCGCTTCGTGCTGCTGGTGTCGCCGCTGACACGATAGCCTCCGGTGATTTGACGCAGCCGATGCCGCCCGCTGGCGAAGACGAAATTGGTGATCTCATGGCCAAGTTTGGCGTCATGCGCAATACGCTGCATGAGCTGATTGCTTCCATCAGCCAGAATATGCAGGGGCTCAACAAATCGGCGCAGGAATTATCCAATTCGGCGTCGAGCAGCGCCCGCAATACTGAGATGCAGGCCGAAGCGGCTTCCAGCATGGCGGCATCGGTGGAGCAGCTTTCCGTCTCCATCGACCAAGTGGAAGAACATGCCAGCGAAGCGCGTAATGTGACGCTGGCTTCCAGCACGCAATCGACTGAAGGCGGCCGCATCATTCATGAAGCAGCGGCTGAAATGGGCCATATTGCGGATGCAGTCAGAAGTACTGCCAGCACAATCAAAGAGTTGGAAGGTTATTCCGACCAAATTTCCAGCATTGTTCAGGTCATCAAAGACATTGCCGATCAGACTAATTTACTCGCGCTGAATGCGGCCATTGAGGCGGCGCGTGCCGGTGAACAAGGCCGCGGCTTTGCTGTGGTGGCCGATGAGGTGCGCAAACTGGCCGAACGGACGGGCAATTCAACGCAAGAAATCAGCGCCATGATCGGCAAAATTCAGCAGGGCACGCAACGTGCCGTGCAGGAAATGGAATCCGGGGTGCGGCGCGTGACGGACGGCGTGGATCTGGCGCATCAAGCCGGCGATTCGGTGACCGGCATCCGTGACAGCGCCGAACGGACGACGCGGGCCGTGGATGACATTAATCTCGCGCTGAAGGAACAAGCGGTTGCTGCTCGCGACATTGCCCAGAAAGTGGAACATATCGCGCAAGGTTCAGAGGCGAATAGCGCTGCCGTCGCGCAAACTGCTGCTTCGGCGCAGCGCTTGCAACAATTGGCCAGCGAATTAAACAGTCTGGCGGCACGCTTCCGTATTGCTTAACTTATGCAGTAAACCCGCCAAGTATTGCGCCCGGCATCTTTAGCGCGATACATGGCACCGTCCGCATGGCGTATGAGTTCGTTGTGGTCGGTGCCATGCTGCGGGAAGAGTGCAATGCCAATGGTGGCAGAAATTTCTGCTACGCCATGCGCCAGCGTAAACGGTTGCGCAATGTTTTCGACGATGCGCTGCGCGGTAATTTCAACATCTTTTTGCGTCACCGGCATCGGCATCAAAATGACGAATTCGTCACCGCCCAAGCGGGCAACGGTGTCGGTTTCACGCACACAGCCCCGCATGCGGCTGGCGGATTCGCGCAGCACCTGGTCGCCTGCTTCATGGCCAAACTGATCATTGGCTTCTTTGAATTTATCCAGATCAATGAACAGCACGCCGACTTGTCCCGCATGGCGGCGCGCTTGCGAAATCGCGCTATCCATCCGATCTTCCAATAAATCGCGATTCGGTAGATTGGTCAGCGTATCGTGGTTGGCCTTAAACCAAATGGCATCTTGGGTCGCTTTGCGATGGCTGATGTCGTCAAAGGTCACCACTGCGCCGGCAATTTCACCGTCAGCAAAAATGGGATGCGCGCGATACTCCACCGGAAACTCATGGCCATCTTGCCGAACAAACCACCCTTCTGGTTCGTAAATGTATTCACCTTGTTCTAATGCGCGGCAAGCTGGGTAGCTTTCGTTTACTTCTGAGCACCGCGTTTGCACTAAAGCCAGCAGACTGATGCCTATTACGTCGTTAGCTGTTTGGAAGCCAAGCAACTTCATCGCCGCCGGATTGATGAAGTTACAGTGGCCAAGCTTGTCCACCCCAAACATGGCCTCGCCGGAAGAATTCACCAGCATGCGCAAGAACGATTCGGCTTCTTTCCGATCGCGCATTTCAGTATGTAACTCATGTGTGCGTAATTCAACTAGGCTATCTTGCTGTTGTTTGGCTTCACTAAGCTGCTGAAACTGGCGTTGAATAACGCGCATGCCCCCTATGCCGATGCCACTTAATAGCAGCCAAGCCAGTAAATGCACGCTGGCCAGTTGTTGGTTCCGTTTTTTGATTTGCGCCATGAAGGGTTTTGCGTCAAAGCTGACGCTAATGCCGCCCCGAATATCGCCTAACTTGTAACCTTGTTTTTCGTGACACTTTAAACATGCCTGCCGGGCAACCAATGGCCGCATGAACTGGGCGGTGGCGAAGTTTTCGTGCAATGCCACGGCAAAATGCTCGTGCAAGCCTGCTTCAAATTTATTCAGCGCTTCTGCTTCCCAAACGTTCGCTTGGTTACTTGGGTTGATTGGGTTCAAGCTGGTAATGTGAATGCGCACACCGGTTTGGTCCAGAATGACCTCGGATAATTGCCGGGTCATGTAGGCGGGGTTAATCATGGTGAGTGGTTTACCGGCCGGTGTCGTTAAATCCTTTTCATCCACTTCAAGATAGGGATTCGACGGAGATGCTGAACTGCGCAAACCATAAATGCCGCCGTGTTGTGCATTCCACAGCCGCGCTGCCTCAATGATGCGAAAGATGTCGCGGCCTTGGCTGGCCATGTGGGTGTAGGTCGCCTCGCGGGTTTGCGCGGCGTTCCAAAACCAGGAAGCAAACACGATGACTGCCCAGAATAAAGGGATGAACAGCCACGTGGTAGGTTGCTTGAGCAGGAGCGTCATAGTACCTAACTACCAAAATAATATAATGAAAATATTACTCCGTTCAGCTAAATTAGTCCCGTAGCAAGTTGCTATATTTTCTTGCGCAAGATCAAGAAATTTGCGAAAAAACCTTATAGGATATCAATCACCAAAGCTGGTGCGAACGCCGCGCGCGCTTTCTACCCACGGATGATCAAATGGCACGGTCTTCACCTGCCCGGCCACTTCCTCCAATGGCACCGGCTGGCTCGACTCACCGCGGGCGGCGACCATAAAGCCATATTGTTTCGCCTGGATTAGATCGGCCGCGGCGGTGCCTAAGCGCGTTGCCAGCAAGCGGTCGGCAGCGGAAGGGGTGCCACCGCGTTGCAGATGGCCCAAAATGGTGGGGCGCGCTTCCAGGCCGGTCAACAGTTCCAGTTGTCGCGCCAGACGCAAGGTGCGTTCAGCGTAAACCAGCTCCGGTTCGGCGACGATTTCCTTCGTTTTCTTGTCTTTTTTCCTGGCGGACGCGGATTGTTGCACCTCAAATTCTTGCTGCGTCAGTGCGCCTTCTGCTACAGCGACAATGCTGAATGGTTTGCCCTTGCGCTTGCGTTCTTTAATCGCCTCGGCCACGGCTTCAACCGTGTAAGGGATTTCTGGGATTAAGATGACATCAGCCCCGCCACAAATACCGGCACCCAGCGCCAGCCAACCTGCCCGGTGCCCCATGATTTCAACCACAATAATTCGATGATGGCTATGTGCCGTGCTGTGCAAACGGTCGATGGCATCGGTGGCAATGCCCAACGCGGTATCAAAGCCGAACGTGGTTTCAGTCAAAGCGACATCGTTATCAATGGTCTTGGGTAGCGTCACAATGTTGAGGCCGGCTTGCTGTAAACGTAGCGCGTTCTTCATGGTGCCGCCGCCGCCCAGGCATACCAGGCATTCCAGCTGATTGGCGTGATAGTTGGCCACGATGGTTTCGGTCATATCGACCACTTTGCCGTTGATCGGCATCTTGTGCGGCTTGTCGCGACTGGTGCCCAGGATGGTGCCGCCCAGCGTCAAAATGCCGGATAAGGTGTCGCTTTCCAACGTCATGCTGCGGTTTTCCATGAGGCCGCGAAAGCCATCACGAAAGCCGATTACGTTCATGCCATAGCGCGAGATGCAGGCCTTGCCGACCCCGCGTATTGCTGCGTTGAGACCCGGTGTATCGCCGCCGGAAGTAAGGATGCCAATTGTTTGAGTCATGCTGACGCCCTGTTGATTAAAAATGTGTTGAATTGTCGTGTTAGAAAGCGTGAGAATCCAGCTTTGCACAGGCCTGTTGCAACATCCGCCGCGCTGGACTGACGGTTTGCATCAAATCGGCGCTCGCGCTGTGTCGCCAGCGGTGTGTCATTAACGGTTAAAACTTACCCTCATGAAAACGCTCCATCTCGACGCAAATGAACTGGAACTCTCCTTCGACCGCTGTTTAAAACTGGCCAATGCTGCTGCCGAACATGTGTTGGAAAAACAGGGCGGCGCGATGCTGCTGTCGTTTTACGACCGAGACCGCAATCTGGAATCGCCGCATGGCGTATCAGAATGCCATTTTCAATGCCCAATCCCCGGCTGGCAGGACTACGCGGCCAATCGCGGTGGCGCACTGATGGTCAATTTTGAACAAGGGCGCTTTGTTTTTTGCTATCGGCCATTAGCGGTTGAATGAGCGGTTGAAAGCGTCGTTGCGCCGTTGCGTCGTTGTGCCGTTGCGTCGTTCATTAAACACCGCGATCATTCGCGCTCGTCTGCCGGCTCATCCAAATATTTTTGCAGGCGACGTTCAAAAACATGGCGGTCAAAGCGCCATTCTTCCAGCAAGTCAATGGCCAGTTCAAACGGCTTTTTCTCCAGGTTGTAAAGGCAGCCAAGGTTAAATGAAGCGGAGGATTCCAGCGCCATGCACAGATCCTTCAAATCTGAACAGGCTTTGTCATCCGGATTTTTTCGAATGTAACGGGCGATATTTTTTACAGCGTTAGACATGTTTTTTTCCTTAAAAAGATAAACCCAAATCGGCGGTTCCAGCGAATAATCAACGATCAACCGATTAGTTCCGCGCAGTACTCACAAAAGAGAGATGTACCACGATTTGAAGAAATCTCGCTACCGCACGCGGCCAAGAAGCCGCACCTCAATTCGCCGTCGCGTGCAAGTCAACGACGCTTGCGGCCTGCTTTCAGCTTAGCTTAACGCGTGCGTTGATCAACGAAGAGCGTTTTTTGGGGCAATAAGACCGCGAAGAAGAGTTGCATGAAGGCTAATGAAATTTAATCAAGTAACAATTAACAAGTAGCCTGGATGCAGCGTAGCGGAATCCGGGGTTCGCCGCGTCCACACCCGGTGGTAACGCCGATAAAATTAGCAGACATCGTGGTTTCAATGGTCAAGACACCGCCGAACCCGAGGTCTCAGCGCCACCCCAAGCGGGTTAGTCATTGCCCAACCCCGGATTCCAACCGCGCAAGCGGCATCAATATGCAGGAGTCAGCGGTGCGGTTTCCATCCAGGCTACGAGGGTAGGCTGCATCCGGGGTTTGCAGCGGTCAAGCAAGGTGACGATTTACGTTGCATCCGGGGTTTGCGGCGGTCAAGCAAGGGTGACTGCCTCCGTAGCCTGGATGCAGCGTAGCGGAATCCGGGGTTCGCCGCGTCCACACCCGGTGGTGACACCGATAAAATTAGAAGGCACCGCGCTTTCAACGGTCGAGACACCGCCAAACCCGAGGTCTCCGCGCCACCCCCAGCGGGTTAGTTATTGCCCAACCCCGGATTCCAACCGCGCAAGTGGTATCAATATGCAGGTGTCAGCGGTGCGGTTTACATCCAATCTACGAGGGTAAACTGCTTACGGGGTTTGCGGCGGTAAAACAGGGTGCGTCAACGCGAATGTAGGAGCGTTATAAACATGCAATCCTAAATTGCCATACGGCGTAGCAGAATGTCACTTAGCAACAGCTATGCACGACAATGTTAAGAAATCTCGCTGTCGCAAGCTGCCGGGTGTGTGCAAAGGCGTTTAACGCTTGCGTTGATCAACGAAGAGGCTGTTGCCCTTGATTGCTTTCGCATGTTTTTTTACTTCGGCTGCAACCGTTGCCACGCTGAGGTGGCTGTCATACTGCCCTGGCGCAGCTTTGACGATGCCGATGGATAAACTAGCTAAAGCGTGTAATTCCATTTCGCCTTTGCGATTGGCGGTGTTGTAGCCGCCTTGCGCGATGTCTTCCGCGGAAAAAAAGGTCATCACTTTTTCCGCGAAACAGTCCAGCACACGCTGGCAGCGTTCATGCCAATCCGGGCTGCGAAAGATGATGACAAAATCGTCGCCGCCAATGTGGCCGACGAAATCCAGTTCAGGGTTGATTGCCTCGTTCATGCAATGTGCGGTGAGCAGGATCATTTCGTCGCCCTTCGCATAGCCATAGACATCGTTAAAGGGTTTGAAATGATCGAGATCGCCATACGCAACCACACAGTCGGTTCCGTTACTCAATAAGTTATCCAAATAGGTATTAATGGCGACATTGCCGGGTAGTTGTGTTAATGGATTGGCATAGCGAGCCGCCTGAATTTGCATATTGGTAATCTCCCGCATGAGATCTTGTACGGCACCCATGCCTAAATATTGACCATGACTATCAGTAACAATAAAACCACTAATAAGATGACGAGGATGAGCTTTGATCACCTGATCCATTAAATCCGGTGTGCTGATTTGCACGTTCATGATTAACGGGTCCGCATCCATGAAGCGCTCGCAGGGTTTGCGACCAAATAATTCATGGCGGAACGGGCGTGACATATTGTCCACCATTTCATAGCGCGCAATGATTCCCAGGGGAGTTCCGTCTTTTACCACGGCGAGAGAATGTAAATCCGGGGTGGCTTCGAATAGCGAAAAAACGGTGTCGGCCGAGGTGTCGGGTTCAACCGGCGATTGCGGAATGAGTAATCGTTCGAGCAGCGTGTGGCCGCTCGCCAGCGGGGTGGTGCAGGCGTCACACCCTTTAGGGATGGCATTCAATGCACTCGCGGAGAGGGTGTCGTAGGGTTTATTTTTGGGTTTGCCGATGAAATCGCCGCTCAATAAATCAATGCCCAGTTCTTTAGCGAGATTGAATTGTTCCACGCCGTTAATGCTCTGAACGAGTAACTTGCGCCCGCGTGCATGCTCAGTCTCAATAAAACTGTGTAAGCGATCGAGTCGGTTATTGGCGCTGTCCATATCGTCAAGATGCCCCTCATCCAGCAGCATGATGTGCGGTGGATATTTTGACCACAGTAAATTTTCATTGAGGTTGCAGCCAAAGCCGGTGGCGGCTAAGCCAACTTGTAGGGGCATCAGCGCCTGCGTAAAGGCTTCAATGTTGGCAATTACTTTGCTTTCACGCAAGGTAATGCCGGGGTGTATGATAAATATCGATTCGGCAGAAACATTGGTTTTACGTAAAACTTTTGCTAATAGATTAGCCGCATCAGCCCCCAGTTCATTCATCGCCACACTAGGAAACGGCAAAAGCAGTGGCCGTTCAGTGTGATTGCTGTAAGTTGAAAGAATGGCTTCGAGATAACGCTTGGTGAGCTTGGGAAGGCAATCGGTATCGCTCGCCACTGCAAACAGGCGATCAATATTGCGGATCGGGCTTTCTTGCGCGCCGCTGACTCGGGCTAGATAGGCAAAGTTTCTGCAGGTGTCAAACGATAAAACAGGTTTAAATCTTAAGCTGAAATTTCTTGAGTCTATGGCTTGTTCTAGCTCGACTCGGCAATTTTCGTTGGCGCTATTTTGTGTATCGGCTTTTACACTTTGCTTGTCTTTGTCGGATGAATGTTTAGACATTATTTATCCTTTGAGGGTATGCCCAGTGGGCGAGGTTATTCTATTGCGTGCGAGATTTTATAGGAGCAGTTTTGGTGACACAGGTGGTTTGGTGACAGAGGGTTTGGTGACAGAGGATAAGGATTCAATATGACAGCAACATGACACAAAAACTGTTTAGTGATTAATTCGCAACTTATGCAACGAATTCTGATTTATTCACCGCTTGTCACAAAACATTCATGTCTATTTAATGGGGGTGTCATTGCACAGGGTTAAGGTGTGGCGATCTTGACCTGAACAAGGAATTACAATGTCGCATACCGCCAGCACTACAGAAATAAGAGAAAATAAAGCAAGAAAAAACCTGGTAAGCAAAAACCAACATCGTTTTCACGTGGGTTTGGCGCATAGCATGCACGATCTGCGTGATGCGCAACGCTTGCGCTGGCAAGTTTTTGGTGAAGAGATGGGGGCGAATTTGAGTAGAGCCCAGCCGGGGCTGGATATTGATCTTTACGATAGTTGGTGCGATCACTTGCTCGTTCGCGCCGAGGAGAGCGGCGAAGTGGTCGGCACGTATCGCATCTTGAGCCCGGATGCCGCTCGCCGCGTCGGCAGTTTTTATGCAGAGCAGGAGTTTGATCTCACTCGCTTGCAGCACTTGCGCAAACGCATGGTTGAAGTGGGGCGTTCTTGCGTGCATCCCGACTACCGAACCGGCGGCGTGATTAGTTTGCTTTGGTCTGGCTTGGCAGAATACATGTATAAAAGTGGTTATGAATACCTGATAGGTTGCGCCAGTATTGGCATGCAAGATGGCGGACACAATGCCGCCAGTGTTTGGCATGCGGTGTGTGAACAGCACATGGCCCCGGTTGAATATCGTGTTTTTCCGCGCTGTCCTTTACCCCTGGCGGCGTTGTCGACGGAGGCTGCACCGCGGGTTCCCCCTTTGGTTAAAGGTTATCTTCGCCTCGGTGCCTGGGTTTGTGGCGAACCCGCCTGGGATCCCGATTTCAATACGGCCGATTTACCCATTTTGTTATCCATGCAAAAAATGAAACAGAGTTATGCAAAACATTTTATGCATGCGCCTAAAACAGCATAAATTATTTGTGCAAAAGATTATATGTATCGAAACCAGGACCATTTAGTTATTATGGATGCCGACGGCACCCTCATTGATGCATTCGCTGCCATTGATAAAGCATTTTCTCATCATGGCATGAATATCGGCGATCTCGAACGTTTCCAGAAACGGCGCAATTTTTTTAAATATATCGGCGGATTAAAAGAGTTTCCGCGCAATGTGGCTAAACAGTTAGGCAAAGTCAGCCGCAAGAATCTGTTGGCGACCTTGACCGATGTTTATCGGGAAGAAGCGCAACTTTATCCCGGTATGGCGACATTAATGCGAGATTTACAAAATTCCCCGCATATACGTGTGGGCATGGTAACGCGCAATATAACAAAAGAACCCATTACGACTTTAGCTAGATTATTTGCTCGCCACGATCTGGATGTTGGTCGGCTTGATTTTTTGCAGCACATTCCGCTACGGCAAGAAAAAACCGCTTATTTCAAATTGCTGCGTGAACGGCTTGATATCAATCCCGCGCGTGCCTATGCCTGTGGCGATGAGCACAAGGACTACATCGCCGCAATATCAGCGGGAATTCAACCGTTTATCGTCTCGTATGGTTTTGAAGATTTCACCCGCTTGACCAATAAATTTGGCATTCCAGCCGCCATTATTTCAGCCACCCCGGCAGCCTTTAGCGCCAATGTGCGCCATGGTCTGGGGTTGTAGGCATAAAACTGTCATCTAACTGACACGATCCTGCAATCTTGAGTGGTTACGATTTCGTCGCACCTGCCCTCCGATTTGACGGGGCGGTGGTATCAGGCTTTTTCATATTAGGTCTTATCTTATTAGGCCTTTTAATATAGGCAATTCCATATTTTACTCAAGAGGTAATAGCATGAATGATCGTACAACTCCCCCGACCCGTAATATTGATCCTGATGATATCGGTTATAACGAATCTTCTAATCCTAGTTTTGAATCAGTTCTGAAGGCGCGTCTGAGCCGTCGTAAATTTATGTTGGGCAGCGCCAGCACCGGTGCGATGGCCATTTTTGGTGGCGTTTCACTCTCTGCTTTGGCCGGTAACGATAACGACAATGATCCGGTGATGCCGCCGCCGCCCGCGAATCTGCCTGCTGAAAAATTATTGGGCTTCAAAGCTGTTGCTAAATCGACTGCCGATGCAGTCGCTGTGCCCGAAGGCTACAGCTACTCCGTACTCTGCGCGCTGGGTGACCCGCTGCGCGCCGCGACTGCCGCCTACAAGAATGATGGCACCGACACCGACTATGAAAACCGCTTCGGCGACCATCACGATGGGATGGAGTACTTCGGCCTCTCCGCCACCGGCACGCCCGACCCGAGTAGCAATGAGCGCGCGCTGATCGGATTGAACCATGAAGCCACCACCGACATGGGCACCGGCAATGCGCCCTCCTATTTCCTGCATGCGAATGGCGGCACTACGACGTTGCCGCGTCCAG
>CAYWXO010000069.1:0-10389 GCA_964462255.1 uncultured Thiobacillus sp.
CGCCAATGATAGTAGGCCTCGCGCCCGCGAAAGTAGGTCATCGCCAGACACCCTAAGCCGTAAACAAAAAGCCCCTTTAAAACGGGGCTTTTTGCATTCTGTTCCTGCGTTTCCTATCAGTTATGTTTCATATTCAATTAGTTTCCTCGAATTACTTTATTAACTGTCGCCCCCGCACGTCCAGCGCTAAACATTAACTCTATTTTTTGGTTAATCGCCAAGTTGCCAGTTCCTTTAATGATTTTGTTTTCATCGTTAAACGCAATGCAATAACCTCTTGTCATCACGTTTATCGGATTAAGTTTCTTTAGGCTATCACGGTGAACCTGTATTGCTGATCTTTGTGTTTCTATCCGTTTGATCAGATGAAAATTGAGCTGTTTCGATGTGTTTCTTACTATTTCTCTGCGTGATTGCAGGTTGGGGCTATTGCCGGCAACCTGGGTATGGTAATTTTTAAGTTGTTGTTTTTTAAACACTATTTTAGTCATTGTTATAAAACTTATGTTTTTTTGTAATTGAGTGACTTTTTGTTGCATATTCTTGACGGCATTGCCTGGGTGTATTAAATGCCGCGTCAAGCTATCTATTTGTTGCATTTTTTGTTGAATACGTCTGTTGATACTTTGCGTTAATTGTTCATGCATTTTTTTTACGTGCTTGCTGATATCGAAGCGGTCCGGTGTGGCAAGTTGCGCTGCCGCAGTGGGGGTGGCAGCTCGGAGGTCGGCAACAAAATCGGCAATGGAGAAATCTGTTTCGTGTCCAATACCGCTGATGACAGGAATAGGGCATGCATGCAGGCTACGTGCTAGTTGCTCATCATTAAATGGCCGCAAGTCTTCTAAACTGCCGCCGCCGCGCACCAGCAACAGAACATCGCACTCACTCGCATTTATTGCCCGCTTTATTGCCGTCTCCAAGGCTAGCCTAATCATTGTTGCGGCTTCAGCGCCTTGAACGGATGTTGGATAAATAACGATAGCACTGCTGGGCCATCGGTTTGCTAATGTTTTGAGTACATCTTGCAAGGCCGCAGCTTGTAATGAGGTAATAATTCCAATGCGTTTGGGGTAAACCGGCGGGGCTAATTTATTCTCTGCCTTGAACAAACCCTCTGTTTCCAGTTTGAGTTTAAGTTTGATGAATTCCTCATAAATTGCGCCTACACCTTCACGGCGCATGGCTTCAATTAGCAGCTGATAATCCCCTCTTGGTTCATAGAGCGTCGCTTGTGCGCGCACCTCAACATGATTGCCTTCTTTTGGCAGCCAATCCAAGTACTGATTTTTATTGCGAAAGTAAGCGCATTTGACGCTGCACTGTTCATCTTTCAGTGTGAAATACCAGTGCCCTGAGCTGGCCCGGGTAAAGTTCGATATTTCGCCACTGATCCAGCAGGAGGGGAATGACTTTTCGATCGCCAAGCGAACCACTCGATTCAACTGACTTACGCTAATTACGCTGTTTATGACATTGTCTGTCACGTTATCTTTTAACGGCATGAAAGAAGACTCAGATTGAGGAACAGAACCTGCCATTTTACGTGCGGAATGCTTGTCGAGTGGTCGAGTGGTTGACGAGTGGTTGTTTAATCGCAGGCGAGGATTTTTCTTGTAATCAATTAATGGTATGTTTCTTCTTTTCTGCGCAGCAGCCAAGGTTGCTGTCATTTTTTTCCTCAAGCGGTTGGAACCTGTATGTCTGAATTTTTGATGCAAACGTATGCTCGTCAACCTGTAGCTTTTGTGCGAGGCGAAGGGGCTTGGCTCTTTGATGAAAGTGGTGACAAATACCTTGATGCCTTGGCTGGCATTGCGGTCAACGGATTGGGGCACGCTCACCCACGCTTGGCGCAGGCGCTATGCGACCAAGCGCACAGCCTGATTCACACCTCGAATCTTTATCGCATTCCCCGGCAAGAAGCGTTGGCTGAGCGTTTATGTGCGCTTTCCGGCCTTTCGCGTGCCTTTTTCTGTAATTCTGGTGCTGAAGCCAACGAGGCGGCGATTAAGCTAGCGCGGCTATACGGCCATCAACGTGGCGTCGAAAACCCCGCGGTGGTGGTGATGGAAAAAAGTTTTCATGGCCGCACCATGGCAACGCTTTCCGCAACGGGAAATCGCAAGGTTCAGGCTGGATTCGAGCCCTTGGTGACTGGCTTTGTGCGCGTTCCTTTTGGCTCCGTTGAAGCCGTTTCAGCGCTGGCGGCGCATCATAAAAATATTGTTGCTGTGTTGGTTGAGCCTTATCAAGGTGAAGGCGGCGTGCAAATTCCACAGACGGACTATCTTGTTCAACTCCGCCGCATCTGCGATGCGCAAGAATGGCTTTTGATGCTGGATGAAGTGCAAACCGGCGTTGGCCGTTCTGGCAAATGGTTCGCCTTCCAGCATTCCAATATTTTGCCGGATGTTATGACGTTGGCGAAGGGACTGGGCTCCGGCATTCCTATTGGTGCTTGTTTGGCGCAGGGCATTGCAGCGGAAACATTTACGCCGGGTAAGCATGGTTCCACTTTTGGCGGCAATCCGTTTGCATGTACTGCGGCGCTGACCACCTTGGACATCATCGAAAGTGAGGGCGTGTTGGCGCATGTTGTCGAGCTGGGTGCCTTCATTCGTTCGCGTTTGGCTGAGCAGTTACAGGGCGTGGCCGGTGTTGTTGAGATTCGTGGTCAGGGTTTGATGATAGGCATTGAGCTGAATCGGCCCTGTGCTGATTTGGTCAAACATGCCTTGGCTGAGAAACTGTTAATTAATGTAACAAACGATACCGTTGTGCGTTTACTGCCGCCGTTGATCATGAAGCGAGAAGAAGCTGAGCTGCTGTCGGTGACTTTGGCTCGATTGATTCGTGCTTTCTTGAGTTGAGTTGAACATCATGTCCCAAGCGCCCCAGCATTTTCTCCAGTTTAAAGACCTCTCGCGTTCAGAATTTGAGTATCTCTTTGCGCGTACCCATGTCATTAAGGAGCGTTTCAAGCGATACGAGCCTTATCATCCTCTAGCCGATCGCACCTTAGCGATGATCTTTGAAAAGAGCTCAACGCGGACACGGCTATCGTTTGAGGCCGGCATGCATCAATTGGGCGGGGCAGCGATTTATTTAAATACGCGGGATACACAACTCGGTCGTGGCGAGCCGGTTGAGGACGCGGCTGCGGTTATTTCGCGCATGGTCGATGTCGTCATGATTCGAACCTTTGAGCAGGACATTATTGAGCGATTTGCCGCGCATTCACGGGTTCCGGTCATCAATGGCTTGACTAATGAATACCACCCTTGCCAGATCATGGCCGATATTTTTACCTATATTGAACGCTTCGGTTCGATACAGGGTAAAACTGTGGCTTGGGTAGGGGATTCGAATAACATGTGCAATACCTGGTTGCAAGCGGCGGAAGTGCTTGATTTCAATGTGCATGTTTCAACGCCGCCCGGCTATGAAGTTGAGCCTGAGCGAGCCGGCTTATTTAGTACGCTGCATTACGAGGAGTTTCCAGATCCCATGGATGCTTGTCGTGATGCCGACCTGGTGACGACGGATGTTTGGACCAGCATGGGGTTTGAAGCGGAAAATGCTGAGCGCATGAAAGCCTTTGCCGATTGGCAAGTGGATGCAGAAATGATCTCGATTGCCAGTCCACAGGCCGTGTTCATGCACTGTTTACCGGCGCATCGGGGTGAAGAAGTGGCTGCTGATGTGATTGATGGTCCGCATTCTGTTGTGTGGGACGAAGCAGAGAATCGCTTACATACACAAAAGGCTTTGATGGAATACTTGCTGTTGGGTCGTTTTTAAGCGGCTCTCGTTAATCTCCCTACCGTCATAAAATTTTTTCTTTCGTAGAAGAATGTGATTTCTCTACGTTTTTTGTTACATGGAAAATCATGAGTGAAATAAATAAAGCTGCAATTAAAAAAGTCGTGCTCGCCTATTCGGGCGGGTTGGATACCTCGGTTATTTTGAAATGGTTACAAGACACTTATCAGTGTGAAGTGGTGACGTTCACCGCGGATTTAGGGCAGAACGAAGAATTGGAGCCCGCGCGTGCGAAAGCGCTGCAATTCGGCATCAAGCCTGAGCAAATTTACATTGACGATTTACGCGAAGAATTCGTGCGTGATTTCGTTTTTCCCATGTTCCGCGCCAACACAGTGTACGAAGGTGAATATTTGCTGGGCACCTCCATTGCGCGGCCGTTGATTGCCAAGCGGTTGATTGAAATTGTCAACGCCACCGGCGCGGATGCGATTTGTCATGGTGCCACCGGCAAAGGCAATGACCAGGTGCGTTTTGAATTAGGTGCTTATGCGCTGAAACCTGATATCAAAGTGATCGCGCCTTGGCGTGAATGGGATTTGCTGAGCCGTGAAAAATTGATTCATTACGCGGAAACGCATGGCATTCCCATTGATATGAAGCATAAGGCGGGGGGCAGCCCTTACTCGATGGATGCCAATCTGTTGCACATCAGCTATGAAGGTCGTCATCTGGAAGACCCCAATGCTGAGGCAGAAGAAGACATGTGGCGTTGGAGTGTTTCGCCAGAAAATGCGCCTGACCAAGCTGAATACATTACGCTTAATTACGAGCGTGGCGATGTCGTTGCGATTAACGATGTATCAATGCGGGCGCATGAGGTGTTGGCTAAGCTCAATGAAATCGGCGGCAAACACGGTATCGGTCGGCTGGATTTGGTTGAGAACCGCTACGTTGGCATGAAATCTCGCGGGTGTTACGAAACACCGGGTGGCACTATTTTATTGAAAGGTCACCGGGCGATTGAATCGATTACGCTGGATCGAGAAGTCGCTCACCTGAAAGATGATTTGATGCCGCGTTACGCCAGTTTGATTTACAACGGCTATTGGTGGGCACCGGAGCGCAAAGCGTTGCAAGTACTGATTGATCACACGCAGGAAAACGTCAATGGCTTTGTTCGGTTGAAGTTATACAAAGGCAACGTCATCGTTGTGGGGCGCGACTCGGCGCGTGATTCTTTGTTTGATTCAACGATTGCCACTTTTGAAGACGATGCCGGCGCTTATGATCAGAAGGATGCCGCTGGTTTTATCAAGCTGAATGCGTTGCGTATGCGCATTGCCGCCAAATTACACGCCAGGAGAAAATGAACATGTCTCACTTTGAAAATGTGTCAGTCAACAAGCAAGCGAATGTGTATTTCGACGGTAAGTGTGTTTCGCACAGCATTCAATTTGCCGATGGCACAAAAAAGTCACTCGGCGTCATTCAGCCGGCGTTACTCAAATTCAACACGGCTGCCGCAGAAATCATGGAGACAGTATCTGGTTCCTGCCGTTATCGGCTTGACGGTGCCGAGTGGAAAACGTGTTTGGCGGGAGAGTCCTTCAACGTTCCCGCCAATTCAAGTTTTGACATTGAAGTGGTCGGCGAGCCTTACCACTATGTCTGTCATTTTGCTTAAGGGACACCGGTCCTGTTAGCGTTTATTTTTTCGTCCCCATCATCGCTTTCAAATCTGCGAATGGATTAAAGGTGGCGGTGGGGATTTCATGGTTGGTCGTTGTGCGGCCTGCCATGTCTTTTAATTTTGCATGTTCATTTTCATGGCAATAGGTGCAGAGTAGCTCCCAGTTGCTACCATCGGCGGGGTTGTCTTGATGGTTGTTGTTCTTGTGATGCACTTCAAGCAACTGCAAATTGCTGTGTGTGAAGGTGCGAGCACAGCGTCCACATACCCATGGATATATTTTTAGCGCTTGCGCACGATAGCCGGACTCGCGTTTTTCTGCATTTCGGCGTGCTTCCAGCACGACCTGATCGAGCCGGCTATGGGGTGAATTTTGGGGTGGGTTGTGGGGTGGGTTGTGGGGCGTTGAGTCTGTTGTTGGGGGTGCCATCTTGTTCTCCGCAAAGTTTAGGCCTCGGTTCAGGCCATCAATTCGAAATCGTTGCCGATAAGTTCTAGTCGCGTCAATAACTCACCCGTCCTTTTTTCGTCCGGTTTCAGTTTACGGGCCTGCTCAATGCATTTGCGCGCTTCGTTATGCAGTGAGGAATCGCGCCCGTGTTGCTCCATCCAGGCGATAAGCAGAAAGGCATGGTTAAGTAATAAACGGGTGTTGCTGGGCATTTTTAAGCGGGCTTCGCGCGTGAGTTCAATCGCCTCGCCAAGTTTGCCGTTGCGCGAAAGTATGATGCCGCGATTCATGATATCGGTGGCGGCACGGGCAGCGCCTTGCACAATTTTACGGCCTTCATCTTCCAGGCCGGCGGCGGTGAAAATCAATTGTGCCCGCTGCATGTATTCAGGATGTTCATGATTGTTACCGATCACGCTGCTTAACAAAGTGGTGGCCGTGGTTTGTTCGCCCAGTTTTAGCAAGGGAGGCGCTAAATTGAACAGCGCTTCTACTGGCAGGTTTTGCGCCTCTGATTCAAGTTCGGGGGCCAGTTTTTGCGCTAGATTTTTTGCTCTAACTTCTTCGCCGGTTTGCATGTGTACCGGAATCTGCATGGCTTCTGATAACAGACGGGCGGTTGCATTTTCTTGTAGATCCGCCGCCAGTGCGGTGAGCGTTTCTAAGGCACCTTCTGTATTATTTTGCGCCAGTTGAACTTGACTCAGTGCCAGGTAAGCCTGAGGTGTTTTTAGTGGGGTTTTACGCGCCAATTCAATACTGATTTTGAAGGCGTTGCTGGCGGTTTTCATATCGCCGCGTCGATAAGCCACTTCGCCCAAATGTAATTGACGCAGCGGCGCACGCGGAGACGTGGCCAGTGCGCGTTGCAAAACCTCTTGCGCGCCCCGGGTGTCACCGAGTTTGTCCAGCGTTAGGGCAAGCCAGTCATGCGCTTCCAGGTAAGAACGATTGCCATCGGTAATTTTCTTCAGTTCTTTGCGCGCTTCTTCATAACGTTTTTCGTTGAAGTGGATCTTGGCTAGGCCGAGTCGCGCCCAGGGTAAGTCGCGGATACTAAGTGCTTCGTTGTAGATTGCTTTGGCCATGGCATGCTCACCGCTATGCATGGCCAGTTCGGCTTTTAGTCGTTTCAGTTCCCAAGCGTGCGCATTTTGTTTTGGCGTTTTGCCGTCCATTTGCGCGTCGGTTAGGCGGAGTGCTTTCAGATATTCGTGTTCGCGCATTGCGCCTTCAATCGGCGCGAGAATTTGTTTCTTCGCCATTTGGCGGCTAAGGCGGGAAAATAGTAGCGTTTCAGTAATGGGTTTGATCAGGTAATCGTCGGGACGGGATTCCATGGTGCCGGTGATCATTTCCGCTGTTTTTTCTGAGCTAACCATCAGCCAGACGGTATGCGGTGCCAACAACGCGCGATGGCGTGCTTCTTCCAGAACTTCCTGGCCATTGCGGCCGGGGCCAAGATGCAAATCGCATAACACCACATCAAATTGCAGACGTTCGATCAAGCTGATGGCCTGCGCGGCGTTTGGGGCTTGCGCTATTTTGCTGGCACCGGCGCGCGTCAGGATATTGCGCATCATGGCACGCATCCCTTCGTAGTCTTCGATGATCAGGAAACGCGTCTGCGAGATGTCGGGATGTGGGATGTCGGCTGGTTGGATGGGGACGGTGCTCATGGCAATTGCAGGATGAAACATCCGCCTCCCAATCTGCCACCATTTTCCAGCGTGGTGCGACCCACGCTGTTGTTGCTTTTATGCAGCCGCGCGACGACGCCGGCAAAATACAAACCTAACCCCGTGCTGCCGGTTTCGAAGCTGATGCCGCGGTGCGAACCGTCACTTTGTGCCAGCAGAAAATCAGGATAGCCGGCACCGTCGTCTTCTATGCGCAATATCAAGCCGGTTTCGTGCTGCGTAGCAATGAGTAAGACGCGGCTTTGGCCATAATGCAGCGCGTTGTGAATGGCTTGCACGATGACGCCAAAGATCAAGTCATAATCGAGCCAAGCGTAGAGATCTTCTGAGCATTCCCAAGTGAGTTGGAATTTTTTTATGTTGGCCAGCGGTTGCGTGCGTGCCACCGCTTCGCGCAGCAGATCGGCGATGGCTTGGTCTTGCGGATCGAATGGGTAGAATGTCTGGTCGATTTTATACAGCGCCAGCAGTTGGATCAGGTGGTCGTTAACGCGCTGCGCTTCGTACAACGCTTGTGCGGTTTTTTTGCGTGCCGTTGAATCCTCTGCGCCGGGTTCGGCGAGGGCCTCTTCCAGATAAGAGGCCATCATGGCCAGCGAGGTTTTCATATCATGAACAGAGGAAAGCAGAAAAGTGGAAATGTCCAGTTTCTGGTCGTCGGAAGGCATGGGGAGCAGTCGAGTTGAAGAATTCGCCCAATTATAGGGGTGTCGTTGCCCTCCGTATGCCCGGTGAGTTGCAATCACCGCCACCTTTATCGCTTTATGTGCATTTACCTTGGTGCGTGCGCAAATGTCCTTATTGTGATTTCAATTCGCATGCGCTGCGTGGTAATACGCGGGAGATTCCAGAGCAGCGCTATCTGCAGGCGTTGACGCGTGATCTTGAACAAAGCCTGCCGCAAATTTGGGGGCGAGAAGTTAACAGTATTTTTATTGGCGGTGGCACGCCGAGTCTGTTTTCTGCTGCGGCTATTGACCAGTTATTGATTACGCTGCGCACGCTGTTGCGCGTCTCACCGTTGGCTGAAATTACTTTGGAAGCGAATCCCGGCACGTTTGAGGCGGCCCGTTTCAAAGCGTATCGCGCGGCGGGGGTTAATCGTTTATCGCTCGGCATTCAAAGTTTTAACGCGACACATTTGCGCGCACTGGGTCGCATTCATGATGATTTTGAAGCGCGTGCGGCGGTAGAAGCTGCTCTTAATATCTTCGAGGCGGTGAATTTGGATTTGATGTACGCCTTGCCGCAACAGTCTTTACAGCAGGCACAACAAGATTTGGCAACCGCCTTGCACTACGCGCCGGCCCATTTGTCTGTTTATCACTTAACGCTGGAGCCGAATACGCCGTTTGCCGCTGCACCGCCGAATTTGCCGGATGATGACGCCGCCGCCGATATGCAATTGATGGTGGAATCGACTTTGGCATCGGCCGGCTATGGTCATTACGAAACGTCGGCCTACGCGCGGCCGGGGCGTCAATGTCAACATAACTTAAACTATTGGCTGTTTGGCGACTATCTCGGCATCGGTGCCGGCGCACACAGCAAGCTGTCCAGTGTTGACCGTATTGAGCGACATGCGCGTTGCAAACACCCGCAAGTGTATATGGATGCGCTGCTTGGGGATGCACTGCTTGGAGATACGCTGCTCGATGCCTCGGGGCAGTCTTACCTTGAAACGCATGAATTGACGCGGGCTGATCGAATCTTTGAATTCATGATGAATGCGTTACGGTTGACGCACGGTTTCGACCCGCGTTTGTTTGTAGAACGCACCGGCTTGCCCCTTTTGCTGGCCGAAGCGATGCTACAGACGGCAGAACAACGCGGTTTATTGCTGCGCGATGCGCTGAACATTCGACCGAGTGAACAGGGGCGTTATTTTTTGAATGAGTTGTTACAGATTTTTTTACCGGAAACTTCGGGGCCGGGAGATCAATGATGATGAACGTTTTATGCCGCGTTGAGCGTTGGCGTTATGGGTTTTTGCTGCTGATGGCGTTATGGCTTGTTCCGCTGCAGGCGGTGGCTGCCGTGGCCGAACCCGTTGAGGTGGCCGTCCCCTCGTTACAGGCTCGCGTCACCGATCAGGTTGGCGTGCTTGATGCGGCGGCGCGCCAGGCATTGGAAGCCAAATTGGCGGCGTTCGAACAGCGCAAGGGCAGTCAGATTGCGGTGCTGATTGTGCCAACGACGCAACCGGAATCGATTGAGCAGTACGCCATTCGGGTGGTTGATGCTTGGAAACTCGGGCGTAAGGATATTGATGATGGGGTATTGCTGCTGCTGGCTATGCAAGATCGCGCCTTGCGTATTGAGGTGGGCCGCGGTCTGGAAGGTGCGATTCCCGATGCGATTGCCAAGCGCGTCATCGCTGAAGTTATCACGCCCCATCTGAAGAATAATGATTTTGCTGCCGCGATAGATCATGGGCTTACTGCGCTGATCAAGCTGGTGGACGGCGAGGCCTTGCCGGCACCTGCCCCGGTTGCAGGAGCTGATTTTTCGAGCGACCTCGCGCAGATTGTGCTGGTGGTTTCGCTGGTCGCCGGTGTGTTGTTACGGATGATTTTTGGCCGTTTAGTTGGCGCGGGCGTTGCCGGCTCAATCGCCTTTGTGGCTGGTTGGTGGGTGTTGGGCAGTTTTCTGGCGGCTTTTGTGACGGCGCTGTTTGCCATTATTTTTACCGTGGCACGCGGTGCCAGTGGCGGCCGCTCAACGCGCGGTGGCTTGGGGAGTGGCGGCTTTGGGGGCGGTGGCGGCTTCGGCGGTGGCGG
>CAYWXO010000069.1:10489-14663 GCA_964462255.1 uncultured Thiobacillus sp.
GGCGGTGGCGGCTTCGGCGGTGGCGGAGGCTTCGGCGGTGGTGGCGGAGGCTTTGGTGGTGGCGGGGCCTCGGGCCGTTGGTAGGGGAAAATGATGAATATAAAACGTGTGTTTAAACATTGGCTCTACCCACAGTGGCTGACGCGGCGTGCATTTTCTGATGCGGCCATGAGTCGCATTGAATCGGTGGTTGCCAAATCTGAATTGTTGCATCGCGGAGAAATTCGTTTTGCCGTCGAGGGCGCTTTGGACACCGCGCCCTTGTTGCGCGGGGTGAGCGCTCGGCAACGTGCCATGCAGATTTTTGCCGAACTGGGTGTTTGGGATACGGAAGCCAATAACGGCGTTTTAATTTATTTGCTTCTGGCGGATCGAGATGTCGAAATTATTGTTGACCGCGGTTATCAGGGCCGTGTGAGCCTGGCGCAGTGGGAGGCGATTTGTCAGGAAATGGAAAATTATTTTGCACGCGGCGAATTCGAGGTTGGTGTTTTGCACGGCATTGCACGGATAGATCTGCTGTTACGTCAACATTTCCCGCTGCAGAATGGCGCGGTCAATGTGAATGAATTACCGAATCGGCCGCTGCGCTTTTAACGTTGCTTTTAGGGTTTTTTTAACGTTGCTAGGTGGCTAGATGACTTGGGATATTTTTTGCACCGTCATCGACAATTATGGCGATATCGGCGTGACGTGGCGTTTGGCGCGGCAACTGGCGGTGGAGCATGCGATACCGGTACGTTTATGGGTGGATGATCTGGCCGCGTTTCGCTGTCTTCAACCCGAAATCGACCCGATGCAGCCGGTGCAATATTTGTCGGGTGTTGAAATTCGACCGTGGCGGTTGGCCAGTGAGGGGCAGATAGAACCGGCAGAGGTGGTGATAGAAGCGCTGGCCTGCCGTTTGCCGGAAGCTTTTTTGTTGCGCATGGCCGCACGTCAACCGCCGCCACTTTGGCTTAACCTGGATTATTTGTCGGCAGAAGATTGGGTGGCCGGCGTGCATCGGTTGCCGTCGCCGCATCCGCGTTTGCCGTTGACGCAATATTTTTTTATGCCCGGCTATCAAGCGCAGACCGGTGGCTTGACGCGGGAACGTGATTTAGTCGCAACACGGCAGGCGTTTCAAGCGGATCACACTGCGCGTATCAGGTTTTTCTCGCAGCTCGGTGTCTGTCAGAAGCTTGGCTTGCCGCCGGCAACCGATGCAACCTTGTTTATCTCACTGTTCTGCTACGAAAACCTCGCCATGGCGGCGTTATTGCAGGCATGGTCGCAGTCGCTGCAGCCGATTTGTGTATTGCTGCCAGTGGGCAAAGCGTTACCACAGGTTGCTGATTGGTTTGGGGCAACGACCGCAGTGCCTGGGACGCGCTGGCAGCGGGCTGCGCTGACTGTTGTTGTGTTGCCGATGTTGAATTTGGATGCTTATGACCGTTTGTTGTGGGCGTGTGACTTGAATTTTGTGCGCGGCGAAGATTCCTGTGTGCGTGCGCAATGGGCAGCGCGGCCGATGGTGTGGCAAGCCTATCGCCAGGAGGAGGGCGCACATTGGCCCAAGCTGAATGCGTTGCTCGATCTTTATTGCGCGACGGCTGACGCAGCCGTGTCGGATTGCACCCGCGCATTTTGGCTGGCGTGGAATCAAGAATCGGCAGCGGCGGTCACCGCGCATTGGCCCGCGATGCAAAGGACATTGCCCACGTTGCATGTTCATGCCCGCAATTGGGCAACAAAATTGGTGGCACAAACTGATCTCGCCACAAATTTGCTGAATTTTTGTTGCAAATAGCTAGAATGGCGGGCTTTTTTTATTTTCTTCTCAGGATAGATACAGACTCATGAAAACCGCTCAAGAACTCCGCGCCGGTAATGTCGTTATGGTCGGCAAAGACCCGTTGGTGGTGCAGAAAGCCGAATTCCAGAAATCCGGCCGCAACTCCTCCGTTGTAAAAATGAAATTCAAGAATTTGCTGACCGGTAGTGGCAGCGAAACTGTTTATAAAGCCGACGAAAAATTCGATACCGTCACGCTGGATCGCAAAGATTGCACCTATTCTTATTTTGCCGATCCGATGTATGTCTTCATGGATACTGAATACAACCAGTATGAAATTGAAGCGGACAACATGTCGGAAGCGCTGCCCTATCTGGAAGACGGCATGCCACTGGAAGTGGTGTTCTACGAAGGCAAGGCGATTTCGGTGCAAATGCCCAACTATGTTGTGCGCGAAGTGGAATATACCGAGCCGGCCGTGAAGGGCGATACCTCCGGTAAAGTGATGAAGCCGGCGCGGATCAAGCCGACTAACCACACCATTCAAGTACCGGCGTTTGTTGAAATTGGCGACAAAATTGAAATCGATACCGCAACCGGCGATTACCGTAGCCGCGTCAAATAATCGCTAGCGGTTGACTTCGCGCATTGGCGGGTTGATTCAGGATTGAGGGCGCAGCGTGTCTTCCATTGTGTTTCCTATTCATTCGATTCCTCCCGCGCCATTCGATTACCCCAGTCGCGATACGCTGTTTAGTGCATTGCTTGCTGCCATGCACCAATACGGCCGCTACCAAGGCCAAGTTCGCTCGGATCAATGCGAAGACCAGAAACCCGGCGCGTATTCCTATCACGATTTAGTCAAAACGACGCTGGCGTTGGGGCGTCTTGCCAGCAAGGTGACGCAGCCCGGCGAGCATGTTGGCGTGTTGATGCCAAACATGATCGTCAGTGTTGGTTTAATGCTGGGTCTATCGGCGTTTGCGCGCCTGCCGTGCATGCTGAATTACACCTCCGGCAGTGAAGGTATGCAGAGTGCTTGTCACCTAGCCGGCATTCGCACGATTTTGACGTCGCGTGTTTTCCTGGAGAAGGCGGGTTTGCTCGACCAGGTTGCGCTGTTGCGTGGCGTAACGCTGTTTTACTTGGAAGATTTACGTGCTCGTTTTGATTGGCGAGACAAAATCTGGTTGATGGCATACGCCCTGCGTTTTCCCTTGCGTGCCGTGCCGAAAGGCGATCCTGAAGCGCCGGCCGTTGTGTTGTTTACGTCGGGGTCAGAAGGTAAGCCCAAAGGGGTGGTGCTGTCGCATCGCGCCTTATTGGCGAACGCAGCACAGATGTTGGCGCGCATTCGCATTGGCCCGGAGGATGCGGTGCTGAACGTGTTGCCCATTTTTCATTCGTTTGGTTTGACGGCGGGCACGTTAATTCCCTTGTTATCCGGTGCGCGGTTGGTGCTTTATACCAACCCGTTGCACTACAAGATTATTCCTGAATTGGTGCGTGCAAAGCGTTGCACGCTGTTGTTTGGCACGAGTACTTTTTTGAAGCATTACGCGCACAGCGCCACAGCGGATGATTTCAAAACATTGAAATATGTCGTGGCGGGGGCAGAGAAATTGGCTACACCGGTGCGGCAACTGTGGCGCGATAACTTTGGCATCGACATTTTGGAAGGCTATGGCGCAACAGAAGCCGCGCCAGTCTTGGCGGTGAATCATCCGAGTGACAACCGCGCCGGTAGTGTTGGACGGCTATTAGCTGGCGTTGAAGCGCAAATTTTACCGGTAGCGGGCATTGAACAGGGCGGCGAGTTACACGTGCGTGGCCCTAATATTATGTCTGGTTATTATTTGTATGATGCGCCGCAAACCTTGGTACCACCGCATTCTGCTGCGGGTGCGGGTTGGCATAACACCGGTGATGTTGTGTCGGTGGATGCGGATGGTTTTATTACGCTTCAAGGCCGCTTGAAACGCTTTGCCAAAGTGGCAGGGGAAATGGTGTCGTTGGAAGTGGTGGAAATCATTGCACGCGCCGCCTCCACCGAGGCGCTACATGCCGCCAGCAGCATTTCCGATGCGACACGTGGCGAATTGATTGTGCTGTTTACCACCGATTCTGTTTTGACGCGTGAGCAATTGGCTGCTGCTGCACGCGGCTTGG
Source organism: uncultured Thiobacillus sp. (assembly GCA_964462255.1). Classification (GTDB taxonomy): domain Bacteria; phylum Pseudomonadota; class Gammaproteobacteria; order Burkholderiales; family Thiobacillaceae; genus PFJX01. The sequence goes on from CAYWXO010000069.1 coordinate 14,436, forward strand.
GCTATCCGGAAATCGCCTTGCCCAAGAAGATTCGTGTAGTAGAAACTTTGCCGTTAATGGGGGCCGGAAAAATTGATTATGTTCGCTTGCAGGAGCAGGCAAGCGAATGCTGACATTGGCGTATTCTTTTGTTTCATTTACCTCAAGCCCCCCAAATCTGAATGCTGTGATTCGCTTCGCTAGCCTGCCGTTGCCAGATGCGTGTCGTCCAATCTTTACCGGGTTGAC
>CAYWXO010000070.1:0-14481 GCA_964462255.1 uncultured Thiobacillus sp.
TTTTTTTCCAAATGCCGGCGCCGTTCTTCTCGTCTGCGCCGGATCATCAGCGTATCCGTCGCCAAATCAAGATGGCTCGCCGTCAACGCAGCCGCAAAGTCGCCTACTTCCCCGCCATAACTTTCCTTTGCCGCCAGTGCTGCCGCCTGACTACCATAAGATACCTTACTTCTATGTGTCATCACGCCAGGAATATCTCCGCCAATTAAATAGCTTATCCGATCAACATTGAGCAGCGGTTTAATCGCAGCGCTACTGGCATTATCCGGCGCATAAATGACCTTAGGTTCGCGATCCAGATTAATGGCTAATGAGATAGATAAACAATGAATGGAGCAGGTGCCATCGACCAAATCATCCGCATACTGCACTAAATGCCGTGCATGATGAAAATGCTGGCGGTCCATCCCGCAATAAGGGCATTTAGGATACTTACTCAATTCATTGTGCAGCGGCTCAGGATCAGGCTGAGATTTTGGAATAAATTGCAGCGGTGTTCCATCCGTCGTGCATTTTTCCGCGGCATGACTCGGTGCCGCCACTAAAGCCGCAGCCGCTACCAACGGTAATTTGAACAGTTCTCGACGTTGCATAATCGTGTTTCCTTTAAAAAAATAACTGCTTATAAATGCAGCATGACATTAAAAAATTTCGCCCCGGCCCACATGGCCTGCGCGCCCAACATAATAACCAATAGGCCGGCAATACGCCGCAAGGTAAGCAAGGCCTGCACGCCGATTCCGTGCGCAAGCGCAGCGGCAAACGCCATCGCTGGCAGCGTCCCTAAACCAAAAACAAACAACCACATTGCACCGGTGACTATAGAAGGCGCAGTAGCCGCTTTAATCGCCAGGGAAAAAACTAGTGCACAGGGCATTAATCCATTAAAAAAACCTGCCAACGGATAGAAAACCTTATCCCCACGCTGGCTTAAACACCCACCTTGCTGCACCTGACAGCCAACAGGCTGACGCATTGCCAAAATGCCAGCCACTACAACCAATAATCCGGCGACGATATAAAACACACCCTGCACACGCCCAACGCCGCCGGTTAAAACGATCGCTTGCCCCAGTGCAGCAGCCAATCCGCCGATTAAGGTATAAGCCAATACCCTGCCGGCATGATAAGCAACATGGGGAAATAACCGCCGCCAACCGTGCGCCTCAGGCGCACAACCCGCACAACGCAAAAACAATCCCCCGACCAAGCCGCCGCACATCGCCCAACAATGGCCGGCCCCGGCCAGACCGGCAAGAAACGCGAGCGACAAGGTTAATTCAGCTTGCATTGGATTTTGTATTGCAATCGGGGTTGATTAGCGGAGTTATTAAGCGGAGCTGCTTAATTGCCCAGCAAGGTGGAAATCTGTGACTGGAACAGTTCTGGTGTTGCCTCGCCGACAATCTTGCCACGCACAATGCCATTACGATCTAGCAGCCATGTCACCGGTAAAGCTTTCACTCCGTAAGCGCGTGCAGTCGCCCCTTCAAAATCCAGTAACACCGGGTAGGTAACGCCGAGTGGCGTAATAAATTGACGCACCACCTCGCGATCCTGCGCCACATTGACCGCTAAAATCTCTAAGCCGCGTGATTGCAATCGCGTATAAACGGGTTGCAACGCCTGCATCTCTTTACGGCAATACGGACACCAATCGGCCCAGAATCGAATAGCCACCACTTTACCGCTAAAGTCAGCAGGTACTTTTACTTGCTCTCCCGACAAACTTTCCAACTGAAAAGCAGGTGCCGCTGCGCCATTGCTCGGCGGCGGCACAGTCTCTTCAGCACACCCCAGCAAAAATATAGAGAAACAAAACCACACGAGTAGATTTTTCATTGTATTTTTCATTAGATATTTAATTTAACAAAACTAAATTAGAACGATAAATATAAAAAAGAATTAACAAACCCAACACAAGCAACGCAGCTAACGCTATTTTCGCTAAATTTATTGCGAGGCGCGGCGCGAATGGCTGCAAACTTTCAGCGCGCACACTTGCCGCCAAGCCAACACCGAGCCCTGCCACGGTGGCCAAAAATAACGGCAAATATAATAGCCAGCCAGCATAACCATGCTCGGCCTGCAATAAACAAAATGGGCAATGATGCTGCGGTTGTTCATAAATATAGGGGGCAATAAAAGCAACCACCGCCATTAATGTCACCGCAAAATTTAACATGACCAATAGGCTAAAAAATATACCCAAACGCTGCCGCCAAAGAAACACCACGCCAACCAACAGCGTCACGAGATAAACACCCCAAAACAACGGCAGCGCTACTGCCAGCGGTAACGTCGCCACTTCCGCCGCTACCCCTGCTGCCTCCGGGCCAAACAAACTACCACAACACGAGGTAATAACTTCAGGATTTAAATCGAGGTAATACAGCCAGAGAAACACCGCTTGCGCCACAGACAACGGTGCCAAAAGCAACAGCAGGCGATATTTTGGCCGAATCAACGGCGTATCCCAACCCAGACTATCCAGATGATTCAACAGCAACCAAGCGGCAGCGATAAAAAAACTGGCCAGCAGGGTCAATAGCGCGGGCATTCCCCACACATTAACCTTAAGACTGCCCACTGCACACATCGCCCCGCTAAAAAATGGTGCCATAGCGTCCGCGTTATGCACAAACAGCGCCAGCATAGGCAAACTCAGCCCCAAAGACAGCGCCACCAGCGTCGAAACCAAGTAAGTGCGCCGCTCCAGGGCAATCTGCATTTCACTTCCTGCCGCTGCGTTCCAATGCCGTAATAAATGCAGCGCGAACAAGCCGCAACCGGCCAACAATATTGCAATGAGCGTCGCTGCAAGCAAGAGCGCAAGAGCAGTAGGCTGAAAAATCATGCGCGTTCGCTCACCCTACCGTCACGTAAATCAATCACCCGTTCTACCAAGCCCATCTCAAACACCAATGGATCATGACTAGAAATGATGACACTGCGTCCCTGCGCGCGTAATTCCGCCAAAATAGCCAGAATCTGACGCGACAAGACACTATCTAAATGCGAAGTAGGTTCATCAGCGAGGATAACCTTAGGGTCATTAATCAAGGCGCGGGCAATCGCCACCCGCTGCGCTTCACCACCGGACAGCCATTGCGCCTTGGCTTCGATCCGGTCACCTAAGCCAAAGCCTTCCAACAATTGCACCGCCTTGGCGCGAACTTGCGCATGCGGTCTGCCGGTCGGCACAGCCGGTAACATCACGTTTTCCAACACCGAAAGGCCACGGAGCAATTGAAATTGTTGAAATACAAAACCAAAGGTAGCGCGGCGTAATGTGGTCAAAAACCGCTCCGGCAGCGCTGAAATATCGCGTCCCTCCAGTCGAACACGGCCACTGGAAGGACGCGTCAAGCCACCCATCATACCCAGCAAGGTTGTTTTGCCAGAACCACTCGGGCCGCGCAACGCCGTTACCCGGCCAGGCTCAATACTAAAACTAGCTTCGTGTACGGCAGTGTATTCATTTGTTTTTCCCGCATTGTAAACTTTACTGACAGCGATTAATTCGATCATGCTCACTCTCGCATTACCTCATCCGGATCCAAAGTCGCGGCACGCCAGACCGGCACCACCGTTGCGGCAACAAACGGCAGCACGCTCAAAAAGAATAAAGTTGCAATCTGTGCCACATCAATCTGCGGGGCAAGGGCAAAGTGCGGATACAACACCGACCACCCTTTCAGCACCGCGGTAAATAACGGCGCATCGGCATAAAACACATGCAACCAAGCCAAGGTAAAGCCGGCAAAAAATGCACTGAATGACACCAGCGCACCTTCCCATAATTTCATGCGCAAGACATCGCCAGTTTGCCAGCCTAACGCTTTCAAAATGCCAATTTCGCGCCGCTCCTCCGCCGACAATCCGGAGGCTTTATCCCAAGCAAGCAAGGCAAATGCCGCCATTAATACAGAGAGAAAAGTCAGCAAAACCCCCTGACGCCAATTGAATGCCGCTTCATAAGTACGTCGCATTTCGTCACGAGTAATAACGCGAGCAGCAGGCAAACGTTGCAGGACTTTTTCTGCCACCTTACGCACCTCAGCAGGATTGTTAACCCGCAAGGCAATATCGGTAAATAAACCCGCTTCAACGCCAAAAAATGTCCGAAAATCCTGCGCATTGACCAGCATCAGATCTGCACTCACCAATTCAGATTCCGCTTGCAATATGCCGGTCAAGGTAAAGGCGAACGGCTCGCCATTAACTGCACGCAAGGACAATACATCCCCTACCGATAATCCACCCGCACGCGCCAACGCTGCACCTATCACACTCTGACCAGGACTGGGTGGATTTTCTAACGGAACTTGTAAGGTGATGTTGGCAGCCACGGTAGGATCGTAGTAATACCCCCACAAACGGCCCTCCACCTGTTGCACGCCCCTTAACGTAGTCAGTTGCGCCACCCAATCGGCCGGTAACAGATCATGGCGGCCGGCAGTGAGCCGTTGCACCACCAATTCAGGGGCATCGGCTAACAATAAGCGCGCTTCACGCCGCAAGGCATCCCCGTATAACACCACCGAAGATAACAAAAATACCACTAAGGCATAAGCGAGAAACAAAGCCACATTACGCCCACGCCGACGCGCTAAATTGGCCACCGAAAAATCAATCAAACCGCGTTGACGTTCAATCCAAGCGTTCATTGTGCATTCCTGCGCTATTAACGCGTGTTCATCTAGGGGGGGGCATCAAGGAGCCGGCGGGAAATCGCTCCAGCGCCATTGGGTGATCTTGAAATGCAGCGTGACGATCCGCCTGACTGGCATGACGCGCATAACGCGCTTCAATAAACAATGCCGGGTCTGTCAATGACGCGCCGCGTGCCAAAACGTGAGCATGCTGCAAAGCATCAGCGTGGTCAGCGGCCAATCGATGGCTATCCAACAAGATCAAGGCGAAAGCCAAGCTCAAGCCTGCCCAAAAAAATGCTGCCTGGGTTGAGCCTCGCCACCGATTTAAATTTTTTTTCGAGCGCAAAATTGGGGGTTAACTTAATAAAATGATCAAAATAAACCGCACAGGCGCGCAGAATACCATGCCGAGCGCTGCAAAATCAGCGGCAAAATCGACCGCAACCGCAGATCTCACCGCCAAGCAACAAGCGCAACGAACGGATGCGTATAATTCACCCCTTTTTTTGATTTTTTGGACCGCATCATCATGGAAGCAGAACGCATCAACCTGATTGAAAACAACCTTGCCGACCTCGCGCGCCGCGCTAACGATCTCCGGGGGTATCTTTGACTATCCTGCCAAACACGACCGTTTAGCGGAAGTCGCCGGTCTGCTGGAAGATCCGGACATCTGGAACGATGCCAAACAAGCGCAAGAACTTGGCCGCGAACGAAAAGAACTCGAAGGCGTCGTCCTCAACCTGGACCAAATTAGCCATGGCCTGCGCGATGCCAGCGAATTGTTCGACTTGGCGCGCATGGAAAACGACGAAGAAACGCTGCTCGCGGTAGAAGCCGATGTCGCCAATCTGGAAAAGAAAGTCAGCGAACTTGAATTCCGCCGCATGTTCTCCGGCCAAATGGATAGCGCAAACTGCTTCATCGACATCCAATCCGGTTCTGGTGGCACGGAAGCGCAAGACTGGGCCAGCATGCTTTTGCGCATGTATGTTCGCTACGGTGAACGACGTGGTTATAAAGTAGAAATACTTGAGGAATCTGAAGGTGATGTGGCCGGCCTGAAATCTGCTGCAATCAAATTTAGCGGCGACTACGCTTACGGTTATATGCGTACTGAAACAGGCGTACATCGTCTAGTTCGCAAATCGCCTTACGACTCCAACGCGCGCCGCCATACTTCTTTCGCCAGCGTCTTTGTTTATCCGGAAATTGACGATTCCATTGAAATCGACATTAATCCTGCCGATTTACGGGTTGATACCTATCGTGCCTCCGGTGCGGGCGGGCAGCACATCAACAAAACGGATTCAGCCGTGCGCATCACGCACGTGCCCACCAACATCGTGGTGCAATGTCAGAACGACCGTTCGCAGCACAAAAACCGCGCCGAAGCCATGTCGATGCTGAAAGCGCGTTTATACGAAGCTGAACTGCGGAAACGACAGGCCGAACAACAAAAACTGGAAGACTCCAAGAGCGACATCGGCTGGGGTCATCAGATTCGCAGCTACGTACTAGATCAATCACGTATTAAGGATTTACGGACTAATTACGAAGTTGGCAACACCCAAGGCGTGCTGGACGGCGACTTGGATGGCTTTATTGAAGCGAGTTTAAAACAAGGCGTTTAATTCGATTTTTGCCGGCCACCCACTTCATCCTTACTCATATAACACTATTAAAATCTTAAGATAATCTCATGACAGAGTCTTCCCTCCCTCCTCTCCCCGCCGCTGACGAAAACCAGATCATTGCCGAGCGACGCGAAAAACTCGCGGCTATTCGCGCTCAAGGCATCGCCTTCCCCAATGATTTTGAGCGTAAAGACTACGCTGCTGACTTACATTCAAACTACGGCGAAACAAGCAAAGAAAATTTATTATCAACGCCGGTTACCGTACAACTTGCCGGCCGCATGATGCTTAAGCGTGTCATGGGCAAAGCCAGTTTTGCCACCCTGCAGGACATGGGTGGCCGCATGCAAATTTATATCGCACGAGAAGCCATTGACCCAGACGTTTATGACGCTTTTAGACACTGGGATTTAGGTGATATTCTGGGGGTTACCGGCACACTATTCCGCACCAAAACCGATGAACTGACGGTTCATGCCACTTCAATTCGCCTACTCACCAAAGCGCTGCGGCCATTACCCGAAAAGTTCCATGGCCTGACCGACCAAGAACAAAAATACCGCCAGCGATATCTCGACCTGATCACCAATGACGATTCTCGCCGCACCTTTATCGTGCGCTCGAAGGTCATTCAAGCCATGCGCGAATTTTTCACGGTACGTGGCTACCTTGAAGTCGAAACGCCGATGATGCATCCCATCCCCGGCGGCGCTAATGCCAAACCTTTTGTCACCCATCACAACGCGCTCGATATGCAGTTGTACTTACGCATAGCGCCTGAACTTTATCTCAAACGCTTGGTGGTCGGTGGCTTGGAAAAAGTATTCGAAATTAACCGCAATTTCCGTAACGAAGGCATTTCCACCCGACATAACCCTGAATTTACCATGGTGGAATTCTATGAAGCCTATCGCGATTACCGCTACTTGATGGACTTCACCGAAGCCATGTTCCGAGACATTGCCGAAAAAGTACTTGGTACAACTACCGTACCATATCAAGGTTACAGTATTGATCTGGCAACGCCATTCGCCCGCTTAACCGCGCTTGATGCCGTCCGCTGCTATCACCCGGAACTGCGCGATGCACCGCTGGACGATAAAGATTTCGTCATTGCCGAACTCCAGCGCCGCAAAATTGCCTTCCGCCCAAAAGATGGCTTGGGCGGCTTGCAGTTGACGCTGTTTGAAGAGACCACCGAACACCTGTTGATTCAACCTACTTTTATCATCGACTACCCTGCAGAAACATCGCCATTGGCTCGCAGGAATGACCTTAACCCTAATGTAACTGACCGGTTCGAACTGTTCATGGTTGGCCGGGAAATTGCCAACGGCTTCTCAGAGCTGAACGACCCGGAAGACCAGGAAGCGCGCTTTGATGAGCAGGTTGCCGCCAAAGAAGCCGGTGACGAAGAAGCCATGTTCAAAGACCGTGACTACATTCGCGCACTGGAACACGGCCTGCCCCCAACCGCCGGTGAAGGCATCGGCATTGACCGACTAATCATGCTACTAACAGATTCAGCCAGCATCCGTGATGTCATTTTATTCCCGCAATTGCGGCGTGAGGATTAATCCATTACCAGCTAATTAAGTCGCTGTGGGTTGCTAATTACTTCCTAATTACCCCCTAATTGCAACCCACACACCTAACGCTAAGGAAAGGTATAGCATGCATCGCCACTCAGCCTCCCGGCTACCTGAAAGGGAAAATCAGCATAACCTTATTTATTTCATTGCATTTACGCTGTTAATTGCGGTTTTGCTCGGCTATTTTTTAAACCTGACCTATCAACAAACCAACCATGCGATCGAAACAAATTCGCTGAATGAGGCAAAAATACTAGCAAATCAAGTCGATACCATGATGCGGCGGGTTAAATCCAACTCTGCTTTTATTGCGCATAACCTAGCCAAACCCGCACTACTGAATACCACTCCCCCGATTAGCACAAACAAAACATTACAAGACCTCACTAAAAATTTCCCTGAAGTATTAGCCCACCGTATTTTCGATGCCAATGGGCAAGTCGTCTACAGCAGCGACGCGACGCTAAGCAATGTTAATATCTCTGATCGTGCATTCTTCCAAGCAATTAAAAACACCCCCAGCGCCGGATTATTTTTTTCTGAATCACTCATCACAAAATCCACCCAAACGCCCAGCATCATTGCTTACGAAGCGGTGCTCGGCCCAAATAATCAATTTTTGGGCGTGGTCGCCATCCCCATTAATCTACCGTATTTTTCCAATCAATTTTCCCAACTACAGGTAGGCACGCAAGGCATGGTCAGCATTCGCCGCAGCGATGACAGCCGCTTGGTAGTCCGTTGGCCGATCATTCCGGCGGAAATCAATCAAAAAGCGGATCAAACGCCGCCTTATCTACGGATTAAAGCGGGCGAAAATCAGGGCTTCGTGCGTTACTTCGGCAAAAGTGATGGCCTGGAACGCGTCTTTGCCTATAAAAAAGTCAGCGATTTTCCCTTCTATATCTTGGTGGGCCGCGCCACCTTTGAGCAATTTCAAGACTGGCGAAAGTCGGCCATTATCTCAATTTTGCTGTCCTTATTAACCATCGTTATGCTGGGCATATACCAACTTAGTCTCAAGCATAAAAATGCAATCCTACGCATGAGTGAACAGCGTTTTCGTGACATTGCCTTAACCTCCTCTGACTGGATCTGGGAAGTTGATGCAGAAGGTCGTTATACCTACACCTCTAGCAATGTCGCCAACGTCTTAGGCTATACACCGGAAGAATTACTCGGTAAGAAAATCACGGACCTTTTGTCGTCTGAAGAAGAGCGCACACGCGTTAACGCCTTTTTCCAAGACCTCGTCGCACGGCGCGCGCCCCTGCGTGATTTTGAAAATACCTGCCAGCACAAAGATGGCCACCTCATCACCGTTTTGTCCAGTGGCGTGCCGATTCTCTCCGCGCAAGGCGAAGTCGTCGGCTATCGCGGCACGGACAAGGATATAACGCAACGTAAACAGAACGCCGACAAACTGGAACACTACCGAGATCATTTAGAAAGCATGGTGGCTGCCCGCACGGCCGAACTTGAAGCCGCAAATCAACACCTAAAAATCAGCGATTTACGCTTAAAGTCTATGTATGAAATGAGTCAACTGGCCGCACAATTGACTGAGCGCGAATTGCTCCAAATGGGCATTGAGGAAGCGGTCCGTCTGACTAACAGCCAGATTGGCTACCTGCATTTTATCAACCCAGACCAGGAAAACGTTGAGCTCTACACCTGGTCGGCGGGCACACTAAAGCATTGCACTGCCGTATATGACCAACATTACCCTGTCTCACAAGCTGGTGTTTGGGCCGACACCATCCGTAATAGTTGTCCTGCACTGCACAATGATTACCAACAGCTAGCCAATAAGAAGGGATATCCGGAAGGCCACGCTCATCTGATTCGTCATCTGAGCGTGCCAGTCATTGAAAATGGCAAAGTGCGCGTGCTACTGGGGGTCGGCAACAAAACCAGCGACTACGATGATTCAGACATCCACCAATTACAACTGATCGGCGATGACCTTTGGCGCATGGTGATGCGCCGCCGCGCTGAACTTGCATTAGCCGCGGCGAAGGAAATTGCCGAGCAGGCCAACGCTGCCAAGAGCGCATTTCTCGCCAATATGAGCCACGAAATTCGCACGCCCATGAACGGCATTCTGGGCATGGCGCAAATTATGCGTCGTGCCGGCGTCACCCCTAAACAAGCTGAGCAACTCGACAAAATAGATGCATCCGGTAAACATTTATTAAGTATTATTAATGATATTTTGGATCTATCCAAAATTGAAGCCGGCAAATTAATGCTGGAACAAAAGGACTTTTTTCTCGCCGATGTGCTGCATTCAGTCTTCGCCGTCATTGGCAATACGGCAAGCAACAAAGGCCTGAAGATGGTTGTTAAAACAGCAAACTTACCACAAGAATTGTATGGTGACCCAACGCGGCTCTCTCAAGCCTTGCTCAATTATGTCAGCAACGCGATCAAATTTACCGAGCACGGGCAAATCACCTTATCCGGCCGCATCTTGACCGAAAGTCAAGTGGATTACCAAATCCGATTTGATGTAACCGACACCGGTATTGGCATGAGCGCAGAACAATGTGAACGTCTATTCAAGCCGTTCGAGCAGGCCGATAACACCACAACCCGTAAGTATGGCGGCACCGGTCTAGGCCTGGCCATTACTCGCCGCATCGCCGAGCTAATGAATGGAAGTACTGGCGTTGAAAGTACCCCCGGACAAGGCAGCACTTTTTGGCTGACGGTTCGTCTGGCTAAACCGCCGCATAATGATCGAAATAATCATAACCCAACACCCGTCGTCTTATCTGAAGAAAACCCGGAACAATTATTAAAATTGTACCATCATGATAAACGAATATTACTGGCTGAAGATGATCCAATTAACCAAGAAGTTGCGCTCATGCTATTTCAGGATATTGGGCTTAGCATTGATCTAGTTGAAAATGGAGAACAAGCGGTACAGCAGGCCATGCAACATGAATACGCAGCGATTATCCTGGATATTCAAATGCCTATCATGGATGGACTCGCCGCAGCGCGTGCCATTCGCCAACTGCCCGGCCGCGCAACGCTGCCTATTTTAGCCATGACCGCCAACGCCTTCGCGGAAGATCGACTCAAATGCTTGAACGCCGGCATGAACGATTTCATCGCCAAACCCGTCGATCCGGACATTCTGTACAAAGTGCTGTTGCACTGGCTAACCATAACGCCCACAAACTAATACATGACCCCTAAAATCCAACTCGCCCTTGACCAGATCAATCGTATCGTCTTGGGCAAAGACAAACAGGTTCGACTTTGCCTGGCCTGCCTGCTTGCACGCGGCCATTTACTCATCGAAGATGTGCCAGGTGTCGGCAAAACTACGCTAGCGCATGCCCTAGCCAAAACACTTGGTCTAGATTTTCATCGCATCCAATTTACCAGCGATTTATTACCTGCCGACGTGCTGGGTGCCGCCATTTATGATCGCGACAGCGGCAGCTTCAGCTTTCATCCTGGCCCAATCTTTGCGCAAGTCATTCTCGCGGATGAAATCAATCGCGCCAGCCCCAAAGCGCAAAGTGCATTACTTGAAGCCATGGAAGAAGGACAAGTAAGTATCGAAGGGGAAACACGGCCACTGCCGACCCCCTTTTTCGTTATCGCCACCCAAAACCCAACTGACCAAATTGGCGCGTTCCCGTTACCCGAATCGCAACTCGACCGTTTTCTCCTCCGCATCCGCTTGGGCTTTCCCGATCGTGCTGCTGAACGTGCATTATTGCGCGGCGAAGACCGCAGTGATTTACTGAGCAATCTGCCTGCCGCAATCAGTGCCGACGAGTTCGTCGCACAACAACAACAAGTCAGGCAAGTGCATGTATCAGATGCGCTATTGGATTACCTGCAAGCCCTAATTGGTGCCAGCCGACAAGATGCGCGCTTTATTGCAGGGCTCTCACCGCGGGCTGGCCTCGGCTTGATGCGCGTATCACAAGCCTGGGCCTATCTGGCCGGCCGCAATTTCGTGCAACCGGAAGATGTGCAAGCGGTGTTGCCGGCACTGACGCCGCATCGACTCTTTCCCGCGATTGGCTTAGTTCACCCGAACGATGACTGGGCGGCCAAGATTTTGCTTGACCTTGCCATTCCTTAATTTTTTCACCCCCGCATAACACATTACCAAGGAGAAACCCCATGCATGAAAGTAGCGAGTTTGACAGCTTAGTTCCGCCTGCACTACCCCTTAATCGCCGCAATTTTCTGGTCACCGCACTAGGGGCCGGTTTTGCGCTCGCCGTTCAGCCGGTGATGGCAAAATCCACCCTCACCACTTCCACGGAAGGTTTACTCGCCGGGGAAATCAGTGTCCCAACTCACGATGGCCTTATGCCGGCTTACCGTGCGCAGCCTTTGGGTGATGGACCTTACCCGGTAATATTGGTTATACAAGAAATTTTTGGTGTCCATGAACACATCAAGGATGTCTGTCGACGCATCGCCAAACTTGGCTATCAGGCCATCGCCCCCGAGCTGTTTGCACGTCAGGGTGATCCACGCCAATTCACCGCCGTGGCCGACATTCTCAGCAAAATTGTCACCAAAGTCCCTGACAGCCAAGTCATGCGCGATCTCGATGCCTGCGTCGCCTGGGCCCAACTCAACGGCGGCGATACGAAGCACTTAGGCATCACCGGCTTCTGCTGGGGCGGCCGCATTACCTGGCTTTATGCCGCGCACAACCCAAATCTTAAAGCGGCTGTCGCTTGGTACGGACGCCTAGTGGGTAACGCTAGTGAACTTAACCCGCAACACCCTCTTGACCTCGCCAGCCAATTGAAAGCCCCCGTACTCGGTCTTTATGGTGGACTCGACCAAGGTATTCAATTGGATAGCGTAGATAAAATGCAGGCTGCCCTAAAATCTGCCGGCCAAAATTCACAAATCCATGTTTACGACAACGCCCCGCATGCGTTCCACGCCGACTATCGGCCAAGCTACCGCAAAGAAGAAGCGGAAGATGGCTGGATGCGTATGCAGGCATGGTTCAAACAACACGGCGTTTAAGCACGTTTAAGCGCGTTTAAGCGCGTTTAAACATTTAACACTTTCAACACTGCTCATCAGCCTGCCTAAAGTCAAGGCGGCTGATGTTGGCGCAAATTACAGTGCCCAATCTCCCATTTGATAGAAGAGCAGCATGACTTTCCCCGCCTTTTTTGATCAGGTTGCTAGCCTGACACTACGTGATCCATTGGCCGATATTCTCGGTGCTGCAACAGAAGGTATCATTGAATATCGCTACGTTGATGCAGTTAAATTAGCCGGCCATTCCTGTCCAACCGTTGCCGGTGCCTGGCTGCTGGCCAGCCAAGGTTTAGCCGTGCTGCACCCAGACAGTTTGCCGGTGCGTGGCAATCTGCGCGTTGAATTACGCGCGCCGCAAGATGTCGGCACTTCCGGTGTAACCGGTGCAGTATTAGGCCTGATAACCGGCGCAGCAGGCGATGGCGGTTTCAAAGGGCTGGGCAACCGGCATGTGCGTCGCAATCTGTTGGTGTTTGGTGCCGATATCAACGCTGATGTGCGCATTTCACGGCTCGATAACAACACGGCTGTTCTGCTTGATCTGCATCCCGAAGCGGTGCCCCCTGCTGCAGAAATGCCGCCGCTGATGGCGCGAGTGGTGGGCGGCGTCGCTGATACACAAGAGCGCGCCCGTTTCGCTGAACTGTGGCAAGAACGCGTCCAACGCATGCTGTTGCAGCACCCAAGCGACCCGGCCCTCGTTGCAGCAAGACTGGAGTAACACAACTAATACAACAAATACGACTAAGGTGGTGTTGCCCCGGGAAGCAGCAGGTGTAGATGCATGCTTTCCGGCTTCCAGTTTACCTTGCAATTCTGCTCATAACGCGGGAATGCATCGCCTACGCCGCTGCCAGCAGATGCCGACCGTTCACGCACTTCACAATCCAAAATGACCGGGAACGGACCGGGGCAGTCGCAACGATAACGATCGACTGTCAACATTTCCTGGATAGAGATGCCCTTTTCTTTCTCTAAACGCAACAAACGCTCCACCAAACTTCCCTTTTTCACTTCCGGCACGCCCTGATTCACCCGCTCAAAATATAAGGTCCGCGGTTCGTAACCATTGCGGATTCTTACCGGGTTTTCATAACGCTCCACGGTGCGTGCCTCACCCAGCAAAGAGCCGGCACTGGCTGGATCACCATAACGGGTGTGGCCAAATTCATGCGAAATAATCGCAAGCGGATCAACCAATTCTTGACTAGAGGGAAACTGGCAGCTCAAACCGGCATCACCTAGGCCAATTGCGCCAGGATGCGCCATCGCGCCCGGTCCGGCATACCCGGAAAACTTGAAGACTTGCGCGTCCCCTGAAAATAACGCATGTTCAGTCAATTTCCCGCTCAACAATTTCGACAAAGCGGGAATAGACGCCGGCTGCGCTTGTTTTAGCGCACGCCGCCAAAGCGCCGCGTCATACTCCAGATAACCCCGATTAAATAAACGCAAGGTGTCATCAGTAATTTCACGCAGCCAAACCGCACCCGCATCACTTAAGGCAAAACGCTCAAGCAAGGCCATTTGCGGCGCGGCTAGCGGTAA
>CAYWXO010000071.1:0-14451 GCA_964462255.1 uncultured Thiobacillus sp.
ATAGTCCGAAAGTAGGAAAGACAAAAAATAATGCCCCAACAAAAAAATGCAAAAAATAGTTCCCAACCAGAAAAAGAATTGTATATGGGTGAATCGACTTGGTTTGAACTAGCAGCCTGTAAAGGAATTGGATATTTAATGTTCCCCAAAGAACATAAGGATATTACTTATATTGCAGAAGCGAGAAAGACGTGCGCTTCGTGTCCTGTTAAACCTGAGTGTTTAGAGTATGCCCTTGAGTTTCCGCCCGCAGACATGCATGGAGTGTGGGCTGGACTTACTAGTAGACAGCTTGCTGCAGAACAAAGAAGAAGGAAGATTAAACCCATTAGACCAACGCTCGCACAGATGTGGGGTAGCTGATGATTGCTTCTGGAATGATTGCCACCGGAACCATAGCCGTATTCTTAATGGTTATCTATCTGGCTATGAAGTCCCTAGACGATTAGATAACCCTTATATTGCAGTGCTTACAGAACTGCATGCCAGAAACATCTACTAACTTCATGTCGCATTGCATCTTTCCGCATGGAGTAAGGATGCCTTCGCCTCTCATATAGGCGGTTAACGTCTCTTCCATCGTAGGGATAGAGAACTGAGATGGCCCTGGAGACGGTATGCCTTTCTGATTCCTAATGAAATCAAGGACCGCATATATGACCAACTGATTAACGGATAACCCCTGCGCCTTGGCATAGTCAATTATTTCATTCTTCTGACTGCCAAGTACACGCAGGTGGATATCGCTGTACCTATTCGGGAAACGTGATTTTTCATATTTCCGAACCATTTATTAAGAAACAGTATCTCGCTCAACTAAAGCAATCAGATAGTCGGTCAAGGTAAGGTCTACCGCATTAGCCTGACTAATCAATTGCTGCTTGAATTCCCTAGACACACGAAGCGTAAGCGTCGAAAATGGCTTATCCGACAAGGTTACTGGGCGACCTGGGTTTCTTTTCATTATTGCTCCTGTTTGTGAATACTCAAAAGAGTGTTGCTGAGAGCAAAGCTAGTACAGAAACTATGACAAGTCGAGCACCAAATGGGAGATTAGAGTAGGAAACCTTCCAAATCAGAGCAATGCAGACGATGGTAAATAGAATATTCACTTAGGACCCCATTCTCCACAGAAGTCAATATCTCTAGTTTGGGGCCAAGCAACATCAATATACCCAGAAGAACCACCTACAAAAGGACGGGGAGCACGCCGATGGCAAGAACCCCAGGTGTTATCAAATGAGCGCCAGTACCTACAAGACTTGCATAGGCCATTGTCTATTTCGCCGGCGCTGATGATTACTTCCTGATATTCCATAGTCATGAGCGCCTCAAAAGGTTGAAGTACTTCCTGATTAAGCGTGCTGGGGACAAAACAACCCTGCCAGTGCGCCATGTTTTAGATGACATGACGACTGATAGCGCTTTCTCGGCTTTGGCTCGCTGATAATTGGCTTCATCTAGCTCTGCGCGAAGACCAAAAGACTCTCGGCGTAGGGCCATCATTTCTTCCATAGTTACTGAAAGAGGGTCGAAATGCTTGAAATGCTTGCGCCTGTCCGGCATTTCAGGAAATTTTGTATTTGTGTCTGTCAAGTTCTTCTACTACTTTCTCGTAGACGCGCAAAAAAGCCTCACGGTCTCCGTTCGTGTGCATGCTGAAAGCAGAGTCACCTAGGTGCTCCAAAGTTTTTTGCAGTGCTTCTGGTCTGGGTTTTTCTGTTTGGGTACCAAAATTGGCATCTTTTTGTATGGTCATAAAAATACCCCAAGCGGAATACCCATCTAAATGTGGGGTTGTTTCTGTTTGGGTATCTATTGTTGCGCGCCTGATGTCCCCTGGCCTTGGCATGAACTTGCTGTATACGGCTATGTTTAGGAACACCTTGCGAGTCTCTTCGTAGTCGAGGTCCTCTAGCAGCGCATACCATGCTGCGTAGATTGTCCTCTTGTCCATCTCGTACAGCACGTTGTTGTACGTTCCATAGACCTGGTCTACTAAATCCTTAAGTTCTTCTTTAGTCATAGTTTCGCGCCGGCTCTTTCATATAGATTTATCTGAATCAGAATGGTTCTTTGTTGCGCTCTTCCACCACCGTAGAATTACCATCGGGTAGGAAACCGAGAAATCTTTCTACGTGTTCAGCATCTCTCAAGATGAGCTCGATTTCGTTATACACCTTTTGAGATGCGTTGCGGCCCATGTGAAAGTCTGAGTGGGTACAACCAATAATTGCGTCTTTGCAGTTATCTACACCGAAAAAGTGAATAGCGTTACCTATAGCTATGTATCTCTTTTTGTCTAGCGCGCAGACTCTCTTCTTAAAGGTCTGAACCCAAAAATCGAATACTTCAATTATTTGTTCTTCCGGAACTTTTTTTGAGTTCTCTATTTTCTCGTTGCTTGAAATACTTTTTCCTCTTCCCATAAATACTGATACTACATTCATCTGAATGAAAAAGCAACAGAAGTATTATTGGATAGGTAACGAGAATAAATAAGACAGAAGATAGTCTTTCTGAATACCCCCCTTGGGAGGGGGTCTGGGGGAACCTTTTGCGATAGAACTCGGAAAAGGAGCAGCCCAAACTAGACCTAAGGATTTCTCGGTCGTAGGAACTAAGTGTTTGTTGGGCCCACTAAGTTGTGACGTCACCATAGCAGCCTCTTCCACCACCGTCAACCTACAAGAGAAGTTTTTTTATTTTTTTTCTCGCAGCTGATGGAGGTATCTATATAAATCTATCCGGAGTTGCGTCGTCGTGGCGCGGGGCTATGGTACTTTTATATTGCCTATAAGGGTACCCCTTTCCCCTTACAGGTAAAATCCCGGGTTAGAGCTTGGGCGCGTTTTGTAGGTGGCGCGCTTTGAGCTCCCCGGGATTTTTATTTACCCGGGTCCATCCCGCGGGTCGATAAATAATAATTAAAAAATGATTTTTTTCGTCGTTCTTCTTGCCGGAGAATGATTAATCAAAATCAACTGGAAATATATGTTTGTGGCCGGCGCCTGATGTCTTTGTATTTTGCTGCTCTTTGAGCTGCTCGAATACTTTTCTGGTCAAGTCGTCGCTCAGGATGTCTTCAGTCTCTTCTTTCCATGAGTCGAGAGCTCGGTGCGTAATAAAAACATTTATTCCTTTAATTATTCCGCTGCCTATAACAACAATTGTTGCTCCCGCGATGGCATTCCAATATTCCACATCAAATGAACGCATGCGTCCGGTGTACTGGTTTGTTGAAAAAAGCGCGAAAACGTCAGTGGCCCACCAAATGAGTGTTCCGATTCCAAAGATTGTTGCGATAACACCTGCAATTAGGATTAGGTACTTTTTCATTATTCCTCCTGGCCGCGGCCTGTTAATTAAATAAAATAGTTAATTAAATTAAACGCCGGCGGGTCTTCCGCCACCGTGAATGTGTCTGTACGTTATATCAGCTGCGGGTCTGCTTCATGCATCGCAACAGCTTTTGTCAGGAGGTTGTTCATCAACCGCTCCCACATCTCGTCCGCGAGCTCTTCGAGGCCGGCGTCTTCGAGTGTTTTGCACAATAAATTTTGTTTTTCAATATAATCTACCGAAACAGCTGCCAGGATAGATATCTTGTCGGCAGATGGCAGCAGCATCATTGTCTCGCCTTTGCCCAGCACGCTATTGGGCACCCAAATTATGGTTACCGCGTATTCGCCGTCGGTTCCTACCATTAGAATGTTTTCTGTATTATCAGTGACAGACTTCAGCTCCTCGGACAGGCTCCTGGCTAAGGCTGGATTTTTGTCGTAGACCTTTTCCATGGCGCTAATCATGTTCTCGGCGATGTCGCCTTTGTTGTCGTCATTAAATAGCACGGGTTCTCTCTTTCCGCCATTCTCTCTGGGGGCAGCAACTTTTGTTATTTTAGCACGAGTCGGAAATTTAACAACCTCGAGTGGGAATTTGTCCTCCCGCATAAAATTAATATTTCTTAGTTTCTGGTAATTATGACAAAATGAATTATTATCTCGACTATGGACAATAGCTCTAGGTTTGATATGTACAAGGATGCGATTATAGAATTTTCTAAAAGAGAAGGTCATTGCCTTATTCCTGCAGTTCATGTTGAGGTAATTAATGGAAAAGAAATATTTCTGGGAGCCTGGGTCGGGTACGCCAGGCAAAGAAAAAAGAAAAATCAAATTTCTAGCAGCAGAGCTCTGGAGCTTGAAAGTATTCCAGGTTGGACATGGGGTCCCTTGAAGCCGGGCCCAACAACTGATAAAAATAGAAATAGTAATATTTTAAAGATGCGCGCGGCCGGACATTCTCTTCGTCAAATAGCTGATGAGTTCGAATTAAGTCGCCAGAGAATACACCAGATTGTAAAGGAAAAAAATGTCTAAGAAAATTCCCAAGAACTCGATAAGTAATAATAGTTATGACCCTTTCTCGTCGGAGCTCGATATTTTAGAAAAGAAATTTAAGGAAGAAAAGCGCGCAGCTGGAGCTGAAAAAGCTGGAGCGTTTGTGGCCGGCGTAATAATTACTATTTTAATTTCTGCCATCACAGCAGCTTTCCTCATGTTGATAATCGATGTCTTCCACCACCGCTCGATTACAAGCGGTTCTCTCGGTTACTGGGACGCGCTAAAAATAATTATTTTTGCACGCGCGGCCTGGATGGTCGAGCGCGCCTTTAATCGCTCTGCGCGCTAGGGCTCGCCAGGCGCAGTGTCGGCCTGGGTTTGTGTGAAGTGGGGTGCCCTCGCATTGAGTCGATGCGAGACTCATGCTTCTCCCTGTCCTCCACTGGGACAAGCTTGAATGTCTTGGCCTTACCTTTTCGAGACATTTGATTCCTTTTCAGTAGACGTAATAGAAAAATTCGCCGGCGTCCTAACTCCATAGTGACGCCGGCGAATCCACCGGTAGAGCGCTAGCGGATACGAGGCCACTAGCGAGTCTACTGGTGTTCCTCGCTCATCCACGAAAGGGGGGAATTTGAGATGAGCGAGGCGAACACCGTAACTCTACACCAAAGGTGTCCCCATTAACTCCTTGTATGCATCACGTATTAGTGGTGGGTATTGTGACTTACCCTTGTTGCCATTCTTCATTTTCTTGAGTTCAGCGACAGCCTCTTCAACATAGGGAAGAATGATGATGTTGTGTTTCCTGCAAAAGTTCAAGCACTGCATCGCAAGGACGCTGTTGTAAGAACCATTTTCAGGACAGACGCCACCATCTGTCACCCAAACAATCGGGGAAGATGAGCGTTGACGATTCTTCACTGCCCATTCAAGAGCAGGAAAGTCAACACCGTTACCTTGACCAAAGTCAGGAAGTTCACTAACCATCTTGCCCTTGTCTGCGACAATCCACATATTTGTCTTTGAGTCACCCTTGTCGGTGTAGACAGCCACAGTTGCTCCTGGTGCGTTCTCAACAATACGACGTATTTGGTCGTGAGTGAAAGACATGGAGCCTGAACCGTCAATGACGACGACGCCACCAGTTCCTCTTGTGACCTTGTCAAAGATTCTCTTCTCAGGGTCGGTGAGGAGTCGGTGAATACGACGTGGCGAGCGACCCATATTTGACGCAGTACGCTTTTTGCCAATGTTGCCCTTGGTGTGCTTTGGCATCTCGCAACGCTTGATTCGCAGTTCTCCCCATGAACCTATGGTTCCGTAGTGACCACTGCTAGGAGTAATGCCCTTGTATGGGTTTCCAGTTGCGCTACCAGCGCCACTTGTTCCAACATTTGAGTGACCACCTGCTTTGCGAGGGCGCCCACGCCCCCTCTTTTCCTGAGGTTGCTCTTCTGATGATTCACCAGTACTGGAAGATGAAGCGCTTTCTGCTTTTTCTGCTTCCTCTTCTTGTTCGGGAGTAATTGAGGCAAGCCTGTCAACCCATTCTGCGATTCGCTCAGTATTGGAGAATCCCCTAGGGTGCAAGCCTGTTCGTGAATCAACATCGGTAGCACCGAGGTTGCCATACTTGTCAACTTTTTTTAATTCTTTGACTGCTCGCTTACTAATGTCAGCAAGTATTTCTGCCCACTTCTTATTGTGGCGACGCACTCCAGTAAGAAAAGCTTTGTTAGAAGCAGTTCCAGCAGTTGCGATAGCCATGTGGACAGCGCTCTTCCAGTCGTTAGTAGCGGCGATTCTTTCCCCGTCTGCCATTTCTCCACCGTCAACCAAATTGGCCTTGACGTTGAAGCCAGCCTTTTGACACAGATAGTTAACACGCAATTCTTCTGCTACAACCAGTGATTCCTGAGTAGCGATTTTGCGATTTATCCAGTCAATCATCGACTCAGCAGGAGATACTTTTGCATGCATCATTTCGTGCGCCCTGATTACTCTTGCGAGTTCAGTGTCGTGATTTGGTGCTTTCATTTCTCGGTCTACGATGTTGGTGGAAGGCTCCCCACGACGAGGGTTGCAGTTGTCTACAACCCATCGCCCATGAGGAACATCTTTCCGACCAAGCATTTCAGGCTCAGTTGAAAATGTTTTCACGTTAAGCCACCTTGTCTACAGCAATTGCGTCAAGGATAGATTCTGAACGATTTCCAAAAGTAAGGACAGATGCTTTCTCGTCTCCGTACGCTGTACGCAGTTTGTCAAAAGCCATGAATGCTCGCAATGAGATACGACGTTCGCCAGCGTCAGCCATACGTACTGCATACTTGCGCAAGTCAGGAGACAGCGCCAGCAGAGCGTTGGGGTGAGGAGTGTTGATGCGGATGCGAATTGGGAATCGGTCTGCCAATGCTGTTGGCAGTTCTTCCATGTTCTCAATGTTGGTAGTCATGACTGCGGAGAATCCATCTTTTGGACGATGAATACGACCGTTCTCAGGATTTTCCCATGTTGCTGATTCGGGAGAGTCAAGCATTGAGAGGAGCGTTGCGAAAACGTCTCCACTGGCTTTGTCTACTTCGTCAACGATGAGGCGACCACCAGTAATGCCATTGCCCTCCCAAGCCTTTACAGCAGAACCGTAGTTCCATGTAAATGTTCCACGCTCATTAGGCATGAATGCTCCAGTAACGTCGGCATTGGTCATGTCCTCAGTACATACGAGACGATGTGCGCCTCCCGAGACGTTGCCCATATTTAATCCTGCGAACGTCTTGCCAATACCTGATGGTCCAAACAAGATGATTCGGTCGATGCCTGCATTCAAGCAATCTTCAAAAGCTTGCCAGCAATCAGGTAATTTAATAGCGGTAGTAGTTTCCATTTGTTGTTGCCCCTTTCAAGAGCGATTAGTAATTATTACATTGTCACTATATCAACCTGCACAAATAAACCTACACTATTTCTTGTCGGCCTCTCGGTCTGCTTTGGCGTCTCGAATTTCCCACAGACCCTTCTTGAGTTTCTTGAAGTTAGGTGAGTCCTGAAGGAACTTGAGAACAGTTGGGTAGGAGAATCCAGCAACTTCAACTAGCGCTTCTGTTGTGTATTGCTCAAATATTTTGTCTTTAGTCCAGTCAATAAATGAATCATATTTATCTGCGCGCTTCTCAGTTTTTATTTCAGCAATATCTTCTTCTGTGATGCTCATGTCACACCAATTATTTATCACTTCCGCCACCGAAGATTCGTTCACCCCATAGGTGCGCATCATGCGAGTGGGGTTTCCTTTTTGTCCCTCTCTTTTCCAAACTAACAAAATATGCATTGCTCGTTCATATTCGTTCAAGGAAAACTTTTCTTCTGTTGGAATTGAAAACGTACTGCCATAAAGCTTTGACGCATTTTCCCATTTATCTTTTATCTCAATTTGTAGAGTCTCATTTGTGAGTGTTGCGATAGGCATAATTTATTCCTTAATCCATTGGTTGAATATTGTATTTTGTGCACCATGTGTCATAGCAATCGTCGCAGAGTGAAACGTCATCTTCATAAATGCGCATCTTCCCATCAGGGCTAGTCCCTATTGGTGCAAGGTTCCAATCTTTGTCTAATTTAACTTGACACGTAAAACATTCATTCATGGATTTCCCTTTCGTTAGTAAAGTACCATCCTACCAGTCAACACAAATAACCCTACCCTCTTCCACCACCGTCGTGAAAGATGGGACTCCCCTTCTTGTGTCGGCCTGCCTGGTGGCCAGGACGTGCGAGCGGAGCAGGGCAGCTGCGAGCCCCGGGTCGCGCATGTGTTCAGGGCGGGCGGGGCTCAGAAATCCAATTCTTAAGTTGGGTACCTCGTGACCAATAATTTCTTCTCGTGCACTAGACGCTTGCGCATCATGGCAATTGCGGTAAATAGTTCATGGATGTCAATTCCCCACTCCACTATCTGGTCAGCAAAATAGCCAGCGTCAATCTCGTCGTAGATGTTCACAATCGCATCTGCTCCAGTGACGCCCAACGTGTAGTAGTTGTCGTACAGAATCTCAGAGATGTCAAGTAACTCACTGTTGGTTGTCATCGAGCAACCCCAACGTTGAGCATCTGAATTGCGATGTCTGAAGCCTTGCCCACTTCTTCGAATGTGTAGATGTTGTAGATAGAGAAGCACCCTGCACAGACGTACAGCGAACCCTCCCATGGTCCATCTACGTCAGGCTCTACTGGTCGTCCATCTTCTAGACAAGTGTAGAACCCGTCTACGATGGGGATATTTCCGCACTGACAAGCAAGCCAGTCTGCTGTGGTTTCTTTTAGATTAAGAGGCATTACGCCTCCGCTTTTGCTAATAATTTTATGAAAGTATTAGAAGCGTCATTGCCAATAGTTAGAGACAAGCCCTGACAACCTAGAGCATCTAGCAAGTCCATTGGGTCCATTTCTTCTAATTCAACAAAGTCTTCCATTAAGTGATTTAGTAAATTTGTAGCAAACTCAAGTTGCTTTTCTTTTTGGAACAAGCGTATTTGCCTGCGCTCATCAAGTGTTAGTTCTTCCATATTAGCCCTCGCTTTCCGTGATGTCCCAGGGAACATCCCAGTTGTGACTTCCGTCTAGGTCTTTTGACTTCAGTTCGTCGTCTGTGAGTTTGTAGTAAGCCTCTAATGCCGACTCTTTGTCCTCTGCCTCAACCTCGTATGAGTGTGAGATGTCTTCCGACACTGAAACAATAAATTTTTTCATTTTTCCCTTTCGGTAGTAGTTGGTGGGGTCATCTTACATTTCTACACAAATAACCCTACAGTGCGTTTATTCGCTTTTGATTTATTCTCGTTCCCGAGTATCTAGTTTCACAACAACCTCGTCGTGCATCCCAGCAACCTCGTCGTGCTTCTCCAGCCATTTCTCTTGCTTGGCAGAGATGTCTAACGCGCCACTGTCCCAATACCCGTTGTTATTCAGGAAGTCGTACTTGTCGTCGTTGGAAAGTTCATTCCAGTTCGCAGGAAGAGTGCTGTCGTCATCAACCCAGAAGTGGTCGTACTTCCAGTGCGTCAAAGAGAACTCACACTTCGCTTCGATTTCCTCAGGGAACCTGAGTTCTGTAATGGTCTCAACCCAATATGCGCTCATTAGCAAACCACCTTATCTACTTCGCAGTCAATCTTAAACTGCTCTGCTTCTCGCCATTCGTCGTAAGCGTCGCTCCACGCTTCATACTCAGGAGAGTCGTAGTCTGGAGCCTCTACGTCGTAATCACAAGGAGCAAAGTAATGCTCGTAAACGAGTTCTCCGTTCTTCATGACTTGACAGCCCTGAAAGAAGCCAGCCTCTTCGTCGTGGAAGAAATCAAAGCGCAGGGTCGGGAACATTGCAGAGATTTTGAGAAATGCGTCATCAGCAGTTCCCCAAGGAGTGTCAAACTGATAGTCCACTTTGTAGGAGCCATCAGGAAGTTCGTTGTCGCTTTCGTCAAGAATGTGAGTGTGGCAGTCGCCCCACTTGACTCCCCAGTTTTCGTGCTCCCAGTCGTACCAGTTGCTCACTCCGTATTTGGCAATCATTTTCTCAGCCAGTTCAGCCTGCTCTTCCTGAACAGGTGCTTTAACTTCGTGGAGTTCTTGTGGGCAAGGAAGATATCCCTTGAGAATAGAAAGATGTGTGACCATCTTTGTTCCAGTTTCCGTGACTGGACTAGTTGTCCAGTCGTACGTCTTTTCTTCTATTTCCTCGTGGTGAACGCCAGCGACAAAGCGCTCGCACTCTTCTTTAGAACCAGTAATAGTCATTCTCGTATTGCACCAGTTAGGCATAATGCCCCTTTCGTTGTAGTAGTAATTCTCTTCCGCCACCGTGTTGTGGATATCCCCATTATATCAACTAGCACAAATAATACTACACCTGCCCCAGCCCCCAGTTGCGTCAGGGCGGGGCGGGGCTCAGCTGTTTAAATAGAGGGCAGGGAGCCCTACTACAAACCCCTGCCCTCTAAATCTTTAGCCTGCAACCAATTCCACTACTTCAAGCCACCCTGGTCCGTTGCCCTCGGCGTCCGCCAAGATTATGGCACCAGTACCATCGGTGAATTTGAGTAGTGCTGTCTCTTCAGGAACGCAATGCCAGTAGGCGTCCTCTATGTCTGCTTTGTTGAGGTGCACCACGTCCGCAATCGTCTTGCCTTTGAGTTCCGAGAAGTACTTGACAGACATCATTTCACTGCCTCATTCACGTAAATCTCAACCCACTCACCCTCTAGAGGTAAAAGCTTGCCATCGTCCTCATAGACGGTCGCTGTTGATTTATGACCCCACCCATCTTCATCATTCCAATACTCACTATCAAAATAACTAGAGTGATTAGGGAAAGCCATTTTTGGCGTTCCAATTCTATGAATTGTATATTTAACCGACATTAGTATTCCTCTCCATTTTCGTCTTGGAAGATTAAATCTTTAAGATTATCTTTATGACCCCATCCACAACCAAAATCATCTTCGGCATATAAATAAATCCTCTCAATAACTTGCTCTAGGGTTACTTCTTCACCATCTGCAACAATCTGCTGTCTAATGCCTTCCACGTCATATGAAATAACCTTAGTTACATTAATTCTCTCAGGGAAAACTTCTAACTCACCCTTAGACATCATGCCGATACCTCTTCTTCTAGTGATGGCGTGTCTTGCACTTCCACCCAATTTGGCTCTAGGTCATCCCACCTAAAGAAGTGATGTACGTCGTCATAGAGACGCACTACAAGTAGACCACCCTCACTAATGACGTAGAGATAGTCACACCACGAGTCTTTGTAGTTGTCAGGCGTGTACCACTCATCAGGCGAGCCTTGCTCTGCATTGCCAGCAATCCCGTAGCCCTCTACGACAACCCAGCGAGACTCTTCAGGCTCTTCATTTGGTTGCCACGACTTCACGCTAGACCAGTAGAAGTTGTCATCTACAAAGGTTTTTACAGCCTTCTCAAAGCCATCACGTTGTACGATTTCCCAAATGTTCCTACCTTGATGCGTAGGGTAACCATCCCAATGGGCATAGCGCCCTTTCCAAGAGTCGCCGTGTTGTTTTGCGATAATGCTTCTAGTGCTCATTAGTTTCCCCCTCTTTGGTGGTAATCAACGAGAGCCTCTTCAAGAGTGAAAGAGTAATCGCCCTGCTCTGAGTGCCAGCCGTCGGGTAATGCGACAACTGTCCAAACTGCATAGGGATGATACTCCCCATCTTTGTGACAGACTGCGACCCATGAGGCGTAGGAGTTTCCCTCTACACGCTCTGTTCTGCGAGTGCACTCTAGGACTGTTCGCCCATTTGGTAGGACTGTCCCTGCTTGTAGGACTGCATATTCTTGACTCTGAATAGTGCTCATTTATTACCTTTCGTAGTAGTGTTTAGACATTATATCAACCCGTACAAATAAACCTACTAGAGGATATTTGTAATCGTGTAGATGATTGTGCCATCAGGGCGTTTGGCAGACAAAATCCACGTGAGTAAATCCTCCTGCCAACACTCATAGGCTTTCATTGGAAGAAAGCAACTCTCTTCTCTGTCCATGTTGAGATTGGTCATCGCCAACGAATAGTTGCCAGCAGGGTTGTTGTTGAGCGTGTAGTTAATTGCACCGTTCTGTGAGACCGTTGCGAGGAGTTGGTAGCGACTAGTCCACCCATGAAAGCGAATTTCTATTGCTTCATTCTGGTAGAACTTGGGAACGTACCCAATGTGTTCGGATAGATTTATAGTAGACATCTATTTCCTTTCGTAGTAGTTATGGACTCATTATATCAACCAGTACAAATAAACCTACACTCTCTCCTGCTTTGGGCAGCCCCGTATTACGTAGAAAGATTTGAGTACCGGGGCTCGCATAACAAAAACGGTGAGGTGTCCTTTTCAGGAAGCACCCCACCGCCTAGGTTTTCTAGTTCATCACCTCGGAGAAGTGGGTCTCAATGATTGAGTCTGTCCACTCACTCCAATGCTTATCTTTGCTTCCAAATAGTCCAGCGTCAATGGTACGTGCCACGTCGGAACTAATCTCAAAGACCGTTGGAATGTTCCGTAGGACCGTCTGAACGTCCTTAACGGTAAGTGCGTTGTCTTTCTGATACAACACAACACACGCCCCAAAATTGTCTCGTCCTGCAAGTGTTTCTGCTCGGAGAGACATATATTCATTGCGAACAACCTGAACACGTAGGTCAGGGATACCAAGCCCGTATTGACGGGTTGTTTCTGTTCCTGCGTCAATGACTACAAAATCGTAATCACCAACACTCACTGTGTCTTTCATCTCTTTACGAGTGAGACCCTGAATTGTCATTCCGTAACAATTGTTCTCACGTGTGCTGTTGGTTCCTAGACCAAGCACTGCTGTGCAATCGTCATTCTTTGACAAATCCAAGAGCAGAACACGCTCAGGTGATTTGGTTGCTAATGCCAGCGCAAGAGAGCAGGCGACGGTTGTTGTCCCGACACCACCCTTTGCTGAACTAACCTCTATAACTTTCATATATCCCTTTCGTAGTAGTTACATATTCACTATACCAACTCGCACAAATAAACCTACACTGCCAAAACATATTTTTTCAGAGCTGACCGGGGCTCATAAAAAGTTAGCGAGGCGAGGTGTCCCTTTTGGGAAGCACCCCACCTCTGTTGCCTAACTTTAGTCGTTAGCCCTCATAATCATTTCTAGAAGTGCTGTGGCTAGGTCTCCAGTAGCACCCCCGTCATCTGAAATCGGGTTTTCTTGGTCATCCTTAAAGCGCAGAACACTTGCCATTTCCCCACTTCGGTCTGCGAAAGCCATAAGGCGAACACGACGCTTTTCAGGGTGCTGACTTGGTGCTTCTAGTTCCGCCTCGTTGTAATTGACGGGGAGTGGCGCCGCCCAGCCACAAGTTAGAACACCAACTAGGTCAAAACCCTTTAGGTTCTGTGGGTCTATTTGCAAGAGGTCGTAAACGTCACCATCTGAAGCGATAGCAGGATTAAATCCGACTATTTCGTTATCGCTGTCAGTTGAGATACCGACCAAGACTGCTTTTTCTGTGTAGAAAGCAGTTTCCTCATTTACGGAAAGAATGAGGTGCATTACGTTTTCCACTTCTTCCGCTATTTCTAATACTGACTTCATATATCCCTTTCGTAGTAGTTACGTCATCACTATATCACCCTACACAAATAATCCTACGCTCTTCCGCCACCGTCAATAACTCCACCCCTTTTCCCCTTTTCCCCTCGCCCCAGCGCCCCAGCGCCCCAGCGCACTTGGCGGATGCTCTCGGTGAGCCCCGTGTTTCGCGGGAGAGTGTGAACAGCGGGGCTAGCCACGAAGGCGGACACTGTAGGCTTATTTGTGTTGGTTGGTAGGATGAAGGTCTACTACTACGAAAGGTAAATATGAATCACGATTCAGTAATCCCCTACTCGCCATCAACGATTGCGCAGTTTAAGACCGCAAGAGTGCAACCACGTTTCAGGTGGAACGAGGAAAGCAACCTTGGAATTATTGAGATTGAGACTTCCTCAACTCTCAAAGGCAAAGAAGTGCATGGAATGACATTTTCTATGTATTTCGACGACAAGGAACTTTTCCTAATCGCTGTCGGAACGTTTATCTCAACCCGTACGGAGTTTAAGGGTGAAGAGGTCAATGCATAAAGTCTGAGGCGCAAGCGCTGGGGATTTCTTTCCTTTCTTTTCCCCAGCGCAGTGCGACTTGGTCGGGTTGTGGCGTGTTTCGTTGTTGTTTACACGCCACAACCCATTTTCCCAGTGGAGCCCCGGTGGTGGCAGCAGAGAGCGAAGAACGGGGCTAGAAAGCAAGTAATTCACCGTGTAGGTTTATTTGTGTAACTTGATATATTACAAATGTATCTATTAACAACTAAGTCACCAAAGGGGGTGAACACATATGACCAAAGCACTTTCCACCGCAGGGAAGCAGTACGTCGCCGCCTTAGAAGCGTTGTCGTCTGCTGAAAAAGCCGTTGCAGTCGCTAAGGAACTCTTGACAGAAGCAGTAGCAGAAGCAGGAGTTAGCGAAGTTACTATTGACGGAAAGAAAGTCGCTATCATC
>CAYWXO010000072.1:0-14350 GCA_964462255.1 uncultured Thiobacillus sp.
TCGAGCCTGTTGATCGCGAATTCGAGAAACTCGGCTACGACATCGAAAGCCGCATCCCAGGAAGCGGCAAGCTGCGCTTCATCGAAGTAAAAGGCCGCATCACCGGCGCGCCGACCATCACCGTCACCCGCAACGAGATTCTCTATTCACTCAACAAACCCGACGACTTCATCCTGGCCATCGTCGAGTTCACTGGCGACGACAGCCACCGTGCCCACTATCTGCGTCAACCTTTTCAGCGAGAGCCTGACTTTGGCGTCACCAGCGTGAACTACGACTTTGCTGACTTATTGCAACGCGCAAGAGCACCAAACCAATAAACAGGTTGATTATTTTGCGCAATAAGAGTGATTATCCGCCTGAAATTATTATTTACGTGGACCAACCATGCTCATCCAGTTCACTGTCGAGAACTATCGTTCCATTCTTGGTCGCCAGACCTTGAACATGGCGGCCTCGAACTATTTCAAGGAACAGGAACAGCTCAACACCTTCGAAGTGGGGGTGATCGAGCAGGTGCCGCGCCTCCTTCGCTCCAGCGTCATCTATGGCCCCAACGCCTCCGGCAAGAGCACCCTGGTTAACGCACTGGATTTCATGCGCGACCGGGTCATCAACTCGGCCAAGGAGAGCCAGGCCAATGAAGCAATCGAGGTCGCCCCTTTCAAGCTGACCGCTTCATCCCGCGCGGAGGACAGCGAATTCGAGGTGGCGTTCATCGAAGAAGGGCTTCGCTATCAGTACGGCTTCCGCTGCAACCGGCAACGCTTCACCGAAGAATGGCTGTTCGCCTACCCGGAGGGGCGCTCGCAAAAGTGGTTTCAGCGTGTCTTCAACCCGGAAACCGGCAAGGACGATTATCGCTTCAGCACCTCATTTCAAGGAGGGCGCAGGAGACATGACTGGAAAGCCGATACCCGTCCAAACGCGCTCTTTCTCTCGAAGGCGCTTCAGAGTAACAGCGAGCAACTCAAGCCTGTTCTGAACTGGTTCCAGCAACGGCTCAGGATCATCAAGGCGCACCAAACCCTGGCGCCCAATTTCACCATGACCCGCTGCCGGGAGGATGTAGCCAAAGGTCGTGTGCTCGAATTCATGAACTCGGCCGACCTTTCCATCGCCGACATCCGCATCGATACCCAGGTTTTCTCGTCCGATATTCTGCCCAAGGATTTGTCGACTGCTGTACGCGACGAGCTGAGCCAACAGATGGCCGGCAAAGAGATGATGAAGACCACGTTCCTGCATGAAGATGTGGAAACTCATGAACCTGTTGAATTCGATCAGGAAGATGAATCCGATGGCACTCGCGCCCTGTTTGCCTTCGCCGGCCCCTGGCTGGATGTCATCGAAGAAGAGCGCGTGCTGGTGGTGGATGAACTCGACACCAGCTTGCACCCCCTGATCGTCCATTACCTGGTGAAACTGCTGCACCACCAGAACAGCAAAGCACAACTGGTGTTCACCACCCACGACACCACAATCCTCAGCCAGAAAATTCTCCGGCGCGACCAGATCTGGTTCATGGAGAAAGACTCCAAGAACGCTACCCATCTCTATCCGTTATCCGACTATAGCCCGCGCGACAACGAGGCCATCGAACGTGGTTATCTCAATGGCAGGTACGGTGGTATCCCGTTCCTGAAAGATCTGGACTTCCATGGGCTCGGATGACCTTTTCAAGCGGCGGAAGGCACAAAAAACCGCAGAGTCGAACGACAGCGACGCGACCGTGCGCAAGGTCCGCGATTTCTTATCGTCAGCGAAGGCATGAAGACCGAGCCCTACTACTTCGAGGAATTCTGCCGGGTCCATCAACTCCGTACGCCCCGTGTCCGCATCGCGCCAGGCGAAGAGGGTTCTTCACCCGATTGCGTGGTGGCCTATGCGGAGAAACTGTTCGATGAAGACGGCAAACTGGGGCTGGATCGCTACGACCAGGTTTTCTGCGTTATCGACCGCGACAAGCACCCTCCTTTTAATATAGCCATCCAGCGCATTGCGGAACTGGGCGCCGCTGGCAAGCCCTTCGTCGCCATCCCCTCCTATCCCTGTTTCGAATACTGGCTGTTACTGCATTTCACCTACACCCGCCAGTCCTTTCATGCCGCCGGCAAACGATCCATCTGCGAAAACGTCATCCGCGAGCTACGCAAAAATCCGGGCTTCGCCGGTTACGCCAAAGCGCAACCGAATATTTACAGCCGCCTCAAGGAACTGACCGACACGGCGGTCCAGAACGCCCAGCGCGCGGAAGAAGATGCCAACCAGACAGGCGAAACCAATCCCTCCACCTGCGTTCATCACCTTGTCCTGCAACTGCAGAAACTTGCGGCTACCCATGGTCGCAAGTGATCAGGCCAAGGGCATCGTGTGGTCCGGGCCGACGAAGGCCGGCCGAAGCGGTATTCGTAAAGCAATCGTCAACCCTGCAGCCGTAATCGTAAATAGAGACGTTTCTGATACCCCATGATCCCTGAGATAAAACGCGACGACATCGCCCCACCGATGGACGCGCGACAAGATAACTTCGCCGAAGTCGTAGCGATGATCCAGGCGGCAAGGGGGCGTGCACTGGCCGCCGCCAATAGCGAACTCGTCGATCTTTACTGGCAGGTGGGCGCATATATTTCGCACAAGCTGGAGACGGCTGCCTGGGGCGAAGGTGTCGTCGAGGCGCTTGCCTGTTACATCGCCGAACGCCACCCCGGTCTTCGCGGCTTTACCCGGGCGAACCTGTCCCGGATGCGGCAGTTCCATGACGCCTACCGGGGCAACGAGAAAGTCGCAACGCTGTTGCGACAATTGCCCTGGTCGTCAAACCTGCACATCTTGGCCAAGTGCAAGCACCCCCAGGAACGCGAGTTCTATCTGCGCATGGCAACCCAACAGCGCTGGCCGGTGCGCGAAGTCGCACGCCAGATCGACAGCGCCCTGTTCGAGCGTGCCGTGTTGCATCCGCCAAAAGTCTCAACAGCGTTGAGAGAATTGCACCCTGGTGCCGAAACCGTGTTTCGCGACGCCTATACACCCGATGCCGCACAGCGGTGCAGATGTGCCGGACGATCTGGACGCGCGCCTGGTGGTGCTGGGCGTCAATCATCCGTACAGCAAAGAAGGTGGCAGTGCGGCCGAACTTGCTGCCAAGGCGATTCTGGAAAGCCGGGGCAATACGCCCCGCTTATATCGCAATACGCTGGTGTTCCTGGCAGCGGACAAGACACGTTTGCAAGACCTGGATGAAGCGGCACGCAAGGTGCTGGCGTGGGATTCGATCCTGCTTGAACAGAAGAATCTCAATCTCTCGCCGTTTCAAGTCGCCCAAGCGGAAACACAAAAGAAAGCTGCCGACAGCGCGGTGACGGCCCGCTTGCCGGAAACCTATCAATGGCTGCTGGTGCCGGTGCAGAGCACGCCGCAAGTGCCGGTTACCTGGGAAGCGCTCAGATTGTCCGGAACCGATGCACTGGCGGTTCGCGCCAGCAAGAAGCTGCGCACCGATGAGGCCTACCTGACCAGCTTCGCCCCGACCCGACTGCGCATGGAACTCGACCGGATTCCGCTCTGGCGCGGTGAGCATGTGGCGGTGAAACAGTTGGTGGAAGATTTCGCGCGCTATCTTTATCTGCCCCGACTGAAGAATTCCGTTGTGCTGCTGGATGCGATCCGCGATGGCGTGAACCTGCTGACCTGGCCGCAGGACAGCTTCGGCTTTGCTGACAGTTACGATGACGATGTCGGCCGCTACCGGGGCCTGCGCGGCGGTGCCATGGTGGCGCTATCCGATGCGCATGCGCCGGAACTGGTGGTGAAGCCGGATGTGGCGTTGAAACAGATGGATGCGGAACGCGCTGAGCGGGTTCAGGCAGCGATGCCGCAACCTGCCGTTGAGGATGTGGCACTTGGCACAGTGTCTGTTTATTCGGGAAACATGCCGCCTACAACGTCCTCCATTACGTTACCGCCCGCAGCGGCAAAGCCGAAGCGCTTCCATGGCACGGTGGTACTTGATACCACCCGCGTTGGTCGCGACGCCAGCAGGATTGCGGAGGAAGTCATCGCCCACCTTGCCGGCCTGGTCGGCTCTTCAGTGACGGTAACCATTGAAATCGAAGCGGAGATTCCATCAGGCGCGCCTGATAACGTGGTGCGCACGGTGACCGAAAACAGCCGGACACTGAAGTTCACCAGTCAGGGGTTTGAGAAGGAGTAGGGGATATGAAAGAGATATTTTCGCGTGGTATTTAATCTAAAAGCGCAGCCACTAGCTATTCCAGCGCGAGGTAGCCTGTTCATCCGATTCACGCGCATCGACCCATTTTTCACCTTCCGGCGTTGCTTCTTTTTTCCAGAAGGGGGCGCGGGTCTTTAAGAAATCCATGATGAATTCGCAGGCGGCAAATGCTTCGGCGCGGTGGCTGCACGCTACCGCGACTAGAACGATGGGGTCGGTGGGCAACAACGGGCCAACGCGGTGAATGATGCAGGCATCTAAAATGGGCCAGCGCGTGTGTGCTTGTTCAACAATTTGCGTGAGGGCTTTTTCGGTCATACCGGGATAGTGCTCAAGCGTCATTGCACTGATACCTTGGCCTTCATTGATGTCGCGCACCAAGCCTAAAAAACTGGTCACGGCCCCCACTTTCGGGTTGGCTTGATAGAGTGCCGCCACTTCTGCGGCTAGGTCAAAGGCTTCCTCTTGTACGGCAATTTTCATTGTGATGATCTCAGGCTTTATCTGTTGTAGGGGGCGCATTTTTCTGCGCCAAGCTGCGTTGATACCATACGCGCAATCCCTGGCTATTCAGCTCAATATCGTTGGCCAAGATCGCGTGGCAAGTTGCGTCATCCAGTGTGCAACCCTGTGCGCGCAGTCGGCGCATGAGGGCGTTACGCATGGCGGCTGTCAGCGCCTCATGTTTGGTTGCGTCGCTGTCTGTCGAATGGCTCTGTTCAATGGCCAGCGTCATGGCGACGTATTCGTCAATCAATACATGTAAATCTTTGCCCAAGGCCGGCAGGTTTTCTACTCGCCCGTAATGCGTTAAATAAGCGGCATCGGCATTGCGGGCAATTAAGCGGTCCAGCGAGGCGTGTAGTGCTGCCGGTTCAAATTGCACCGGCGTTGTGGTCGGGAAGATGAAGGGGCGGCCTGCAACATCAAATTCACGGTAGGAAATACCAAAGGTGTCGCCAGTAAATAAACTGTTGCTGGTAAGGTCGTGGATGCAAAAGTGATGACGCGCATGGCCGGGCGTGTCAATGAACGCGAGGTGACGCCCATTGAAATCGAGGCTAAAGCCATCGCCCGCTTCAATAACGCGCGCCGCGGCCACCGGCACGATGTCACCGTACAGTGCGTGAAAAGCGGCTTCGCCATAGACCGCGAGGGTACCGCTTACTAATTTTGCTGGATTAATGAGATGTTGTGCGCCGCGCGGATGCACCACTAGGCGGGCATTGGGGCAGGCGGCAAGAAAAGCGCCGGCAGCGCCAGCATGATCAAGATGAACATGCGTCACGATGACGTAATCCACCGCGGCTGGGCCGATGCCTAAATCAGCCAACACCGCCAAAGCCAGCGGCACGGCGGGGTTGGCACCGGTATCAATGATGGCGGCACGACCGCGTTCAATGATGAGGTGAACGGCAACCAGACCAGGACGTAAATACTCAGCATCGAGCGTAATGATGCCATTGGGGTGATGGTGCGGCGGGATGGGTTTCATTTGAGATATAGAGAACGAGTGGGATAGGCCATTTCGGCACCGTGCTGGGTAATGATGTCAGCGATTTTCAATAACACATCCTGCTTAACCGCGTGGTACGGTGCCCACACGGTCGTTCTGGTGAAGGCATAAATAAAGAAATCGAGCGAAGAATCGCTGATGGCGGTGAAGTTGACGATTAGGGTGGCTTCTGTATCAATTTCCGGGTGACTTAATAGCATGGCCTTCACTTCAGCAATAATGCTGGCGATTTTGCCAATATCCTGATAACGCAGGCTGAAGGTTTCTTTGATGCGTCGATGCGTCATGCGCGAGGGGTTTTCCACAATAATATTGGTGAAGAGCGCATTCGGTACATAAATGGGATTTTTGTTGAAGGCGCGAATGCAGGTGTTGCGCCAGCCGATTCGCTCAACGGTGCCTTCGATGTTTTTGTCCGGTGAGCGTATCCAATCGCCCACTGAAAAGGGGCGATCCAGATAAATCGTCAGCCCGCCGAGCAAATTGGCGAACAGGTCTTTTGCCGCGAAGCCAACCGCAATGCCGCCTATGCCGCCAAAGGCCAGCACGCCGGTTAAGCTGACGCCCAAGGTCTGCAAAATGGAAAGCGTGGCAATGACCACTATACAGATGCGGCCCAATTTGCTTAGGGCATCAATGGTTGTTCGGTCTAGGCTTTCTTCATTAGCGCGATGCAGGGTGATCATGTTATCTGACGCGTTGCCAATGAGCCGAATCAGCATCCAGGCAAACAGGGCGATCAGCACCACATTGCGTCCCGGCGCGACCCAATCGAAATAAGGAATGCTGAAATGCTGATGCACTATGCGCAGCACGACCGCAGTGCCCAAGGTCCAGATGAGCAAGGTGACCGGCAGACGGGCGGCTTTAATGAGGGCATCGTCCCAGATGCTCGGCGTGCGCAGGGTGATTTTTTCAATATGGCGCAGCAGATAATAAGCGCCGACATTGATGGCAACGATGACGCTTAGCACGGTCACCAGTTGCCAAAACCAAGGCTCACTCATGCGGTTGAAGATGTTGACGGAATGATGGAATACGGAGGTTTGCGACATAAAACGAGCAGGGCGTGGGTGAGTGTTTTATCAGGCTCGCCATAATAATTCCATTCAGTGCAAATCAATCAATCAATACCAGCTTAGCCGCGCCTCCAAGCCGCCGGTTGGCAGATTTGTTATGTGCAGGCGGGCCGCATGGAGTTCAGCAATACGCTGGACAATAGCTAAACCCAAACCACTGCCCTCATTCTGTGTCGTGTTATTGCCTATATTGTTTAATTCGCCCCGATAGAAACGCTCAACCAAGCGGGGCAATTCGCTCTCTTTCACGCCAAAGCCAGAATCGCGTACCCAAAGCGTGGCGCGTCCATTTTCAGTGGCAGTCCCCAGGGTGATTTCGCCCTGCTCCGGGGTGTAGCGCAGCGCATTCTCAACGAGATTACGCAGTGCGACACGCAATAAATCGGCCTCGCCCAGCACTTCAACCGGCGTCGCCGCTGTAATAAAGCGCAAATGCTGCTGTCGATCATTCGCTTGCGACTGCAATGAAGCTACTAATTCAATGGCAAGCCCGCTTAAATCGACCGGCTGGGGATTGGGCAAACTGGCGAGCGGATCGAGTCGAGCCAGCCGCAGCAATTGTTCGACCAGCCGTGCGGCGCGGTCTGCTCCAGCCAATACTTGGCGCAAGGCGTGTTGATGATCGGCCGGATGGGTGCTGGCCAAGGCGACTTGTGCTTGCACCTTTACGCCGGCTAATGGCGTACGTAGTTCATGTGCTGCATCGGCAGTAAAGCGACGTTCGTTATCTAGTGTTTGGCGTAAACGGGTGAGCAAGCGATTTAATGCCGTCGTTAACGGGAGGGTTTCGCGCAGGATATTATCTGGTGACAAAACCTCCAGATTATCCGGCGAGCGTTCCCCCACGGCTTTGGCCAACTGATCCAGCGGGCGCATGCCTCGCACCACAGCAAAATAAACCAGCAAGGCAAGAACGGGGAACGCCAACAGAATCGGAATGGCCAATTGCTCGGCCACTTCAAGTGCAACCCGTTGGCGATCTTGCGTAGGGTGTGCAACCTGGACAAAAAAACGCTGATCGGCGGAATAAGCCGAAAACAATCGCCAAGGTTGCGTGGCATGCAAAATATCGAAATAGCCCGGTTTGTCTGACTGAAACAGCGGCAGCGCCGGCGTTCCGGCTGAATGAAGCAATAACTGCTTGGTTGCGGCGCTTGGCCGATACCACACCTGCAACATGAGCATTTGTTCGTAAGGATGGCTGGAGGCCTGCAGCTTGATTAACTGCGTGTTCTTTAACGACGCATCGGTTTCCCGTTCAGCCTGCGCCAGCAGCAAATTAGCCGCCTGCGCTAATTGCCCATCCATGAGTTCATCCGCCTCATGCAAAGCCTGGTAATAGCTGGCAATGGCGGCAATGCTCCAAATCAAAAAAGTTGCCCCCAGTACCATCCATAACAAACGCGCGCGCAGTGAAGCCAATGGCATCATGCTATTTCACCAATTACATAACCTAAGCCACGAACGGTATGAATGAAATCTGCGCCCAATTTTTTGCGTAAATGATGAATATAAACTTCGACGGTATTACTCTCTGCTTCTTCACCCCAGGCATACAAACTTTCCTCTAATTCTGAGCGGGCGCGAATGCGCCCTTGATGACTCAGTAGATCGTGCAGCAAGGCAAATTCGCGCGCTGAAATGGCTACCGCTTGGCCATGGCATGACACGCGCTTGCCGGCCGGGTCAAGGATAACGCCGGCATAGCTCAAGGTGGGTTTGGCCCCACCGCCGGCACGCCGAATTAACGCGCGCAATCGAGCTTGCAATTCGGCCAGATCAAACGGCTTCACTAAATAATCGTCAGCACCGGCATCCAGACCGCTCACTTTATCGGCGCTGGTGTCGCGGGCGGTGAGGATGAGCACTGGCGTTGTGTCGCCCCGAGCGCGCAAGTCACTTAGCAACGATAAGCCATCACGGCGCGGCAGACCAAGATCAAGAACACAAGCGTCGTAGGTTTGATCGAGTAATGCCAACCGGCCTGCTTCGCCGTCGCGCACCCAATCGACGGCGTAATCGGCCAATTTCAAGCCAGCGCGTACACCGTCGCCGAGTAGCGCATCGTCTTCTACCAACAAGACGCGCATTGCTTTACTCCATGTTCTTTTTGACTTGCGCGAGCAAGGCTTGAATGTCTTGCCGCCGCCCGCTATCAGCCAACTCACGCCCCGCACGTGCGGGCGCTTTCAAGGCCAGTTCAAGATGATGTAATGCTTCCGCGTAGCGATCGCGCTCCGCTAAATAGTCAGCATAAAAATAATGCGGGTCAATTCCTGATGGATTCATCGCTAAGGCCTTTTTTAGTAATTCTTCTGCGCGGGTTTTATCGCCAAAGCCAAGCGGCCAGCCAGGCACTTTGAAATACAGCGTTCCTAAGCTGGTGTAAGCAGAACCTTGCAGTGCGCTATCGTCTAGTTTGAGCGCTGCTTCTAAGGATTTTTTTGCTGCCTTGGCGAGGGATAGGGCACCAAGACCGCCTTTGGTGCCGGCTTCGCTCGATTGCGCAATACCTTGCCAAATGAGTGCTTCAGCCTGCGCCGTGGGCGTGCTTGCCAGCTTTTCTGCTAGTTGAGCGGCGCGGTCAGCCAACGCGTGATAGCGTTCTGCCTGCTGTTTTTCAGGCAGCCGATATTTAATTTCAGCCCATTCGTTTTGGATCGGGCGAATTGAGTCTTCTGGCGTGGCGGCAAATGTTGCCGGTGTCAATACGATTAAGGTGGCAGCAAGCAGCCATGCAACGGAATTTTTTTTCATGAAATGACCTTTTGAGCGTGATGTTTAATAGTGGTTAATTGGCGGCGCAAAGCGAGATCAATCAATGCTGGCGCGCAGCCGTTCAGCCAAGCAAAGAAGCGTTCCGGAAAACCAAGATGTAGTTCGCTACGATCCCGCAGCAACGCAGCCACAAT
The DNA here is from genome assembly GCA_964462255.1 of uncultured Thiobacillus sp. Classification (GTDB taxonomy): domain Bacteria; phylum Pseudomonadota; class Gammaproteobacteria; order Burkholderiales; family Thiobacillaceae; genus PFJX01. The sequence goes on from CAYWXO010000072.1 coordinate 9,742, forward strand.
CTGATCGGCGACGTGCTCGGGGGAGTCCGCCACATTGCCCATTGCTTGATTGAGCGCATTGACCGCTGTTGAATTCAACGCTGTGGCGATGGTGCGCGGTGCAATGTAAATCACCGCCACCGGCCTTGCCATTGCGGATGTTTGCGTTAATTCGCGCCGCAACGCTTGTGAAAAGCCGCGTAAACCAGCTTTTGCACTGGAATATGCGGCAAATGCCGGAAAAGGCAAACTGCCAAATGTAGAACCGATAAAGACAACCGCCGCCGCGGGGTTATGGGGTGCGCTGTTGTTTTTCAGCCAAGGCAATAAGGCATGCGTCAATTGCATCGGCGCGATCAGGTTGGTTGTCATGACCTGTTCGATGGTTTGCCAGTCTTCATCTTCATATAAGTTGAATGCGTTAATGCCGGCGTTATTAATTAAGACATTAACGCCAAAAACGCGTGCAGCTTCGGCGACGCGTGCTATGTCTTCCGGGCGGGTTAAATCGGCGCACAGGGTGTGTATAACCGCCATTTTGCCCTGCAAGGCGGCGGCGCATGTGTTCAAGCGGGTCGCGTCACGTCCGGTCAGCAGTAAATTCGCACCTTGCGCGGCTAGCGCGTGCGCCAACGCTTGGCCTAGTCCACCGGTGGCACCGGTTAATAAGATACGGGAATGTTTCAATTGCATGGATAATCCTTTGGTTTGTCGGGCGGGTTGCCCCCTTAACGCAGTCGGGTTAACGTGGTAATGCGCGAAAAATATCACCATAGAGCGTGTAAAACACGCGGGCGCAGTGCAAAACTTCGGCTTGATCCGCCGCCTCCATACGCTCAACCAGCAGGGCAAGATGGCGGGTATGTTCCTGATCTAATGTGCCATGAGAACGTAAGTAAGAAAACGCAGCATCCGGCAATTTCAGCGCGGTCTGGATCAAATCTGCCGCTTGTAAGGCCAGAGCAACGCTAGTGCCTTCCAACACAAAGACCATGCCGAAGAAGCCGGCTGGGTTTTTTCGTCGTACTAAATCGTAGGCATAAGCCACCATCAAGTCGGCCGGCAAGTGCGGTTGACTCGCGCGCACTGCAGCAATATCACCGCCCGCTGCAGCAATGTCATTCAGTATCCATTCTTCGTGGCCTATTTCTTCTTCGATATATTCCGCCACCGGCTTGAGCAGCCAATGCAGGCGTGGTGGCAAGTGGCTGCCAACCGACATTAAGAGCGGCGTGGTGTGGCGAACGTGGTGATAGGCTTCTTGCAAAAAAGCCAAGTAGGTCGGCAAGGAGACTTCGCCTTGCAAACACGCGGTAATGACCGGAGCGTTGAAAAGCGCGGCGCGTTCGGACGCGGTGGCTTCGACGAGGTGGTTGTAAAACGACATGGATTATTCCTTGCTTAAGTAAATCGATTCAATTTCAGTGGCGTAACGCCGCATCAACGCGCTACGAATGGGGCGACCATTACCGGTCAATAGGCCGTCATGTGCAGTGAAAGGCTTGCACTGTATCCAGTTATTAATGCGCGCATATTCCGGCAATGTCGCATTGATGCGTGCGACGGCCCGAGCGAGCACTGCTTGTTCAACGCCCGGCATCGGCACTAATAATGCGGCCAGCCAAGGACGTGCATCGCCCAGTGCCATGGCTTGCGCGATTTCCGGTGCCGCCAACAGCGCCGCTTCCACCCATTCCGGTGAAATATTGCGGCCATAGGATGTGATTAGCAGGTTCTTTTGCCGGCCAGACAAGGTTAGAAAATTGTTCTGGTCAATTTGAGCGAGGTCTCCGCTGGGAAATGTCTCAGGTGCAACCGTGGGTGTGGACGCTTCTTCCGACAAGTAACCGAGAAACGCACGATTTTTTATCAAAATTTCACCGGCGGCATTAATGTGTATTTTTATGTGTGATAAGGGCTGTCCAACACTGCCCAATTGATCCGCACCGGCTCGATTCAAGCTGACGACTGAACCGCATTCCGTCAAACCATAGCCTTCATAAGCCGGCAGGCCCAGCGCGCGCGCATCGGTTAAAAGACTCACATCGCAACGTGCGCCACCGACGGCAACAAACTGCAAACAAGCGGGCGCAGTTCGATGTTCGCTCTGCAAGGCTAGCGTCCAAAACTTAAGTAACTCCGGCAGCAAAATTAGGCTGTTAGGTTGAATAACATCCACCTGATGGGCCAGTTGCCGCGCATCGAAGCCGCCCATGCCGCGCCAGCCGAGATCGGCCAGCGGCGGTAAAACGATTTCGGTAGCGCGTAACAATGGCGCATAGAGGCCGGCGACGTTTTCAAGTAACAAGGCCAACGGCAGCACCGCCAAATGTTTTGCAAGGGGCAAATCGGCTAAAGCAGCAACAATGGCTTGCGCAGTATCCAGTAAACCTGGCGCGGATAAGCAAACGCCTTTCGGCTGACCTGTACTGCCTGAAGTGAAGGAGATTTTTACCGTGCCGGGCGGAAAAATCGCGGCTTTAACGTGGCTAAAGTCTGCACGCCGCCGCAGTAAAGTGAGGCCTTGGCCGCTGTCCACAATGGAAAATCCCAGATCCAACGCGATGATCCGGGCCGCTTGATCCGTCAGCACTAAATCGGTTTGCGTGCGGTTTAGTGCATGGCGCAATTGCGCGTCGCTAAAAAAAGCGGGCAAAGGCAATTGCACCCTGCCGGCCTGCAGCGTCGCCAAATCAGCCCATGCCCATGCCGGGCCGTTGTCTGCCAACAGCCCAACAACGTGCCCCGGTTGGCAGTGCAAGCGCTGCACTAAAGCTGCGATGGTTTGCTTAATTTCACTGACGCAATACGATTTACCGTGCCCCGATAGCAATGGTTTGCTGGCGGGCAAGGCGTCGAAAGCGCTAAAAAGTGCCGCGCTTAAAGGGTTAGGGTCTAAGTTATGCATGGGGTTTGGGTTGCGTCTGTAAGCGATCTAGCGCCAAGCGGATACGGCCGGCCACGACAACTGGGCGGCTGTCGTAATAGCGTCCCCATTCTCCCGCGCTCTCGCCTAACCGGTGCGGGTTGGCTACGCCTAGCGCCAGCGGCGGCAAGCCGAGTTTGGCGAATATACCAATGAGTTCCTGTGTGGCGGTAAACACCACCCATTCAAACCCTAGTGCGTCCAAGTGTTGGGCCAGCGTCAAAATTAAACGAGCCCCGCCGCCAGGCGTAATCGACGCCAGATTGCCCACTTCGGCAATGCGTTCACGCTGCACTGCGTCCCCCGCCAGACGGGTAAGCAACTGCTGAATTGGCGCGTCGAGGTAGTGTTCCAAATAGAGTGAACCGCTTGCGGCACTGCGCCAGCCGGCAGCGGCGATCGTGCGGGCGGATTGTTCCAGTAGCATTAAATCCGGCGCAAAACTGGCAACGCGCGCGGCATAACGCTGTTGAAAAACCGCACGAATGAAGGTTTCGGCTGCGGCGCGCCGGGGCGAATTGAGCCCCACCGTTTGCGAGGTGATCAGGGCGTTTCTAGCACGAAGGCCCACATGAATAACAGGATCGGCAAGCATTGGACAAACCTCATTTGAGCGATGTCCGCCACTTTAAGAAAGTGAGATTAAATGAGGCTTAAAGTTGAGCGGAATCCCAATGCCCCGTCCTTGCGGTCTAAGCTGCTTGGCCTGCGTGTGCTATTTCTTAAAGCAGGATTCCTCGCCCCAAATGAAAACCCCGCCGAAGCGGGGTTTTCATTTGGGCGGGCCGAGGCGCAAGCCACGACCCATGCAGCAGGTAAGCCAGACTTAGAAGTCCATGCCGCCCATGCCACCCATTCCGCCACCACCCATGCCGCCCATGTCAGGCATACCGCCGCCTTTTTTGTCTTCCGGCAGGTCGGCCACCATGCAATCGGTGGTCAGCATCAGAGACGCCACGGAAGCGGCGTTTTGCATCATGTCGCCGTATTCGCCGGTTTGGGCGTTGTAGCCATAGTTGCCCTTGCCTTCCAGCACCTTGTTAACCACTACGGATGCTTCTTCGCCGCAGTTGTTAACGATTTGACGCAGGGGCTCTTCGATAGCGCGCAGCACGATCTTGATACCCGCGTCCTGGTCGTGGTTGTCACCCTTCAGGTTGGTGATGACCGAGCGAGCACGCAGCAGCGCAACGCCGCCGCCAGCGACGATGCCTTCTTCAACGGCGGCACGGGTTGCATGCAGCGCGTCTTCGACACGGGCTTTCTTCTCTTTCATTTCAACTTCGGTCGCGGCACCGACTTTGATCACGGCAACACCGCCAGCCAGCTTGGCCTTGCGCTCTTGCAGCTTCTCTTTGTCGTAGTCGGAAGTGACTTCTTCGATCTGACGATTGATCTGGGTGATGCGATTTTTGATCGCTTCGCCAGAGCCAGCGCCGTCGATGACGGTGGTGTTTTCTTTGCCGACTTCAATGCGCTTGGCACGGCCCAATTCAGCCAGGGTAGCTTTTTCCAGGGACAAGCCAACTTCTTCCGCGATCACGGTACCACCGGTCAGGATGGCCATGTCTTCCAACATCGCTTTGCGACGGTCGCCGAAGCCAGGCGCTTTGACGGCGCAGGTTTTCAGGATGCCACGGATGTTGTTGACCACCAGGGTGGCCAGCGCTTCGCCATCGACATCTTCGGCGATGATCAGCAGCG
>CAYWXO010000073.1:0-10916 GCA_964462255.1 uncultured Thiobacillus sp.
TATGGTTGTTGCTTGGCGTCTAGCGCACTTAGTGCGCTTGGGGCGAACAAATCCAAGCCTTGTAGCAACTGAGTTATTTAATGAGGAAGAGTGGCAGGGCTTATGTTCTGGCAATAAAACAGATTCCCGGAAGCGGCTGATTTCACGCCCCATCTCTGGGCGGCACGAGGGGCTAAGGAATCTGAATCCGTGATAAAGATCGTCATGCTAAAACAAGCGGAAATGGCTATTACGCTTGAACCAAACGGTACTGGAGGCGGGAAGAGCGTCTGCGTTTTGCGCTCTCGTGACCCACACGCCTCCCGGTCGAAAGCGGAGACCTAACCCGGTGTACTTCTTGATGCGGAACGCGGAAACCCCGTATTGCTCCCCTTCGGGGGAAAGCAGGCCGCAAGGCCTTGCCGATAGCGGTGCGGGTTTGGGATGTCGGAAAAAGCGAATGCCGGGCTGTAATGGTTCGGATACGGGTTTGAATGTCACCCGGCACGAAAGTGAGCCCACGTCCGACGGGTCTTACATCGCGAGAGAATCTGTCAAAACATTCTTATGAGGAAAAGCAGATGGCGACAACGGCAACGTTGATTGGTGCATCCTCGGCGTGTTCGAAGTGGAATGCCATCAAGTAGCGCTCCACCCACAAAAATGTACTACGGCTACAGATGCGTATCGCGAAGGTGACTCAGTATGTTGCCGTACTGAGTTACCGGGTCATTAGTATGGCCTTGGCAAGGCTTGAGCCGTGTGATGGGGAACTATCATGCACGGTTCTTAGAGGGCTGGGGACGGGTAACCGTCCCTGGCTACTCGACTAGAGCCAACCGGATTGATCCTCCGCTACTTGTTACTTCGATGTACAATTTCGACGTGAATGCTTGGAGGTTGATATGACGCACCAATTCGATGTGATTGTTGAAAAAGATTCAGCCGGTTATTTTGTGGCATCTGTTCCTGCACTAGCCGGCTGCCATACCCAGGCGAAATCTCTCGATGAACTTATGGAACGCATCCGAGAAGCCATTGAACTCTGTCTTGAAGTTTATGGCACAGAATTTGAACCGCTCGATTTTGTTGGGGTTCAACGCATTTCGGTTGCCGCATGACATCTGCTCCCAGCTTAACCGGCAAGGAACTATTGTCGGCCTTGAAAAAGGCTGGTTTTGTGCTGCTCCGTGTCAAAGGCAGTCATCATTTTCTTCATCACCATGATGGTCGTTCGACAGTTGTGCCAGTCCACTCTGGCGAAACAATTGGGCCGGGGTTGTTCGCTAAGATTCTTCGTGACTGTGATTTGAGTCGCGAGCAGTTTCAAAATTTTATTTAGTTATTTCAATGGGTACGCACAGTCTAAATCGGGTAGCCGGGGGTATTACTTTGAATGCTGCTCACCGTGCATTGATTTGGCCAAAGTCGAGCGTGTATTTGCTGATGCAAAGGCGCATGAGACCAATGACCACGCGTACCCTCGACTAAATATTTCTGGCAAGTGCTTCTATGTTGGTAGCTCGCAGTCCCCTCTGTCGCCAAGCGGAACGCGGAAACCCCGTATTGCTCCCCTTCGGAGGACAGCAGGCCGCAAGGTCTTGCCTATGGTGGTGCGGGCTTGGGATATTGGAAAAAGCGAATGCCGGGCTGTAATGGTTCGGATACTGAATTGAAGGTTACCCGCCACGAAAGTGAGCCCTCGTCCGACAGGCCTTACATTGCGAGAGAATCTGTCAAAACGTTCTTATGAGGAAAAGCAGATGACAACAACGGCAACGTTGATTGGTGCATCCTCGGCGGGTTCAAGGTGGGATGCCACTAGGTGTAACACCGTAAGAAAACACGTATTACGGCTACAGATGCGTATCGCGAAGGCAACTCGGGAAGGACGCTGGGGCAAGGTGAAAGCCTTGCAATGGCTCCTGACCCATACGTTCTCGGCCAAGTTATTGGCGCTGGAACCGGTGGCAGAAACGCAAGCAGACGCAATGCGTATGGGTTTCGGCCCAAGCACAGTGCAGCCGATGCCATTGAGCAAAGCTTCAATGCCCTGGCACAAAAGCAGAGCGCTCAATGGGTCTTCGAAGGAGATATTAAAGCCTGTTTCGACCAGATCAGTCACCCCTGGCTGATTGCGAATATCCCGATGGATAAACCCATTCTGGAGAAATGGCTGGCAGCCGGTTTCATGGAAGATGGCATCGTATATCCAACGATGGCAGGCACAACACAGGGCGGCATTGCATCACCGGTTTTGACGAATATGGCATTGGATGGCCTGGAGGTAATCGCGCAGTCGGCGGCACCTCGCGGCCAGAAAATTGATCGCCGCCAATGTCGCCATCAAGACGGTTGATTTAATCCGGCAACTGAATCGCAAGATCAGGGGCTGGGCCAATTACTACCGCCACGTTGTCGCCAAGAGAACATCAGTTATCTGACGGCACGCCCGAGCAAGACCATTATTGGTGCTGCTCATCAGCAAATCACAATGGCTTAGTGGTAAACACGCAGTCAATACGAACTGTCGGTGTCAGAGTCGGTGTTGCGGGAGTGTGGCGCTGGCGATCGTGATGCAGCCAAAAGACGGCTGGCGGTGTTGAATGATGTGCCCTGCTCTTAATCACCGAGCAGGCGCTTCAAATCGCGGAATCGTTGGTGGAACGCGGAGTTGTTCCGACCAAGGCTGCGGAAGATGCACTGCACATTGCGGTTGCCACGGTCAATGGCGTGGATTATCTGCTGACATGGAACTGTCGACATATTGCAAACCCGGAAATACAAAGAGGCATTGCCGAGCACCTTGAGCAACTTGGTTTGATTCTGCCATTCATTTGCACACCGTAAGAGCTTCTTGGAGAAGAAAATGCTGAATGACGAAATCGTCGATGAAGTGCGGGCCATTCGTGATGCCCATGCAGCCAAGTTTAGTTATGACCTGCGTGCGATTTATGCAGACCTGAAAAAGTCAGAAGCCGAGCATATTGCAGCCGGTCATCCCTTCATTCCCGCGCCATCGGAACTTCCTGCGTCCAACTCTGCATTGCAGTGGACTCCCTGAATGGCTGAGGTGGCAATCGGCACCGGGTTTCCCTCCGCGAGCGAAGATCGAATCTTTAATCAATATGCAGGAAAAATGTGTTTTTTATCTCTCCAACAAGGAAAATGGCGGACATATCGAGTTGAGGTGCTTTGCGATCAAATAACGCAGCTCAGCCGATGCGAACTCAATCAATACTATGTGAATCAATTTAGGAGCAAGGCATGTTGAAAGGACTATTGGGATTTTTTGTCGGCATCGTAGTAATCGGCCTGGGTGGCTGGATGATGATGCCGCATCTTATGTTTAACGAACGTGTCAGTCCGTACGATATGGAAGAAACCGTCGCACGGATTCAACACAACATCCAGAACACCGGCAACGGCTGGGCACTATCCGGCCTGCGCAACCCGGCAAAAGCCGTGCAAGGTGACGGCGGCAATGTGTTGCCGGTTTTGATGATCGAAGCCTGCAGTACAGAATATTCCAAACCGATTCTGAAAGAAGACACGGTACGCTTCCTGTCGATCCTGATGCCGTGCAAGGTTTCGGTTTACAAGAAGAATGACGGCAAGGTCTACATCGGCACCATGAACGCCGGCCTGATGGGCAAGATGTTCGGCCCGCTGGTGGGTGAAGTTATGGGCAAGGTCGCTGAAGATCAGAAGAAATTCCTGCATTTCGACCCCAACACGCCGGCGCCCAAGATGATCATTCCGGCGATGCCAGCCAGTGGCGCCAGCATTCCCAGTCTGGGCCAGGGTGGCGGTGGTTGCTGAAGACGGCTGAAGACATTTGACGTAAAACGAGAAACCACCATGCTCATTTCCACCCTACGCACACTAGCGCTCGGTCTATTGCTGGCGCATTTGCCAATCTCCAGCGCCCTGGCCAGCGCGCCGACATCGGCTCCGGTTCAATCCGCAGCCATCGCAACGACTCACTCCACCGCCGACCACAGCAAGTTCGAGATACTGAAGAAGCCTTTCGCCAGCGGCCCGGAAGTAACCAAAGCCTGCCTGACCTGCCACACGGAAGCCGCCAAGCAGGTTCATAAAACCAAACATTGGACTTGGGAGTTCCTTAACCCGGACACCAAGCAGCGCTTAGGCAAAAAGAATGTCATTAACAATTTCTGCACTGCAGTGCCGTCCAATTATGAATTCTGTTCCGCTTGCCACGTCGGCTATGGCTGGAAGGACGAACAATTCGACTTCAACGCACAAGAAAACGTCGATTGCCTGGTCTGCCACGACACCACCGGCACCTACCGCAAGCTGCCAGGTCTGGCAGGTCATCCGCCCTATAAAGATGTCGAGTTTCCACCGCAATCGGGCAGGATCGTCAAAGCCCCCGATCTCGGCTTGGTGGCGCGTGGCGTCGGCAAATCCAGCCGAGCCAACTGTGGTGCGTGCCACTTCTATGGCGGCGGCGGCGATGCGGTCAAGCATGGTGATCTGGATAGTTCTCTGAAAAACCCAGGCAAATATCTCGACATTCACATGGCCAAGGATGGTCTCAATTTCACTTGCGGAAAATGTCACGCCACCTCCGGCCATGACGTCCCCGGCAGCCGCTACGCCCCAACCACCAGCGATGATGAACAGGGCGCCCATATGCGCGGCAAGAAGAACGCCAACCCAACCACTTGCCAAGCCTGCCATGGCACCCGGCCACACTCTTCAGCACATAAGAAACTCAACGATCACACCGACAAAATCGCCTGCCAGACTTGCCACATTCCCGAGTTCGCACGCGGTGGCATTCCGACCAAAATGAGCTGGGACTGGTCCACTGCCGGCAAGATGGACAAAGATGGCAAGCCGTTCAAACTGAAAAACAGCGGTGGCCACGACGCCTATGACAGCAAAAAAGGTGACTTCAGTTATGAAGATAATGTAATTCCGGAATACGTCTGGTTCAACGGTCGGGTCAATTACACGCTGAGCGACACCAAACTTGATCCGACTAAGGTCATCCGCATCAACCACTTCGAAGGCAGTGCGGACGACGGCAAATCCAAGATCTGGCCGATCAAGCGTTTTATCGGCAAACAACCTTATGACACAGCCACTAATCTGTTGTTGATTCCACATACTTACGGCAAAGACGACAGTTCATATTGGTCCAATTTCGACTGGGATAAAGCACTATCGGCCGGCATGAAAGCGACTGGCGGTGAATTCAGTGGCAAGTTTGATTTTGTTTCAACCGAAATGTCCTGGCCGATCACACATATGGTCGCACCCAAAGCCGACGCACTGACTTGCCAACAATGTCATGGCGCCAATGGTCGCCTCGACAACGTACCCGGCCTCTACATTCCCGGCCGTGACGCCAACACCTGGCTGGATAAAGCCGGCTGGAGCATCGTCTTGCTGACGCTGCTCGGCGTCATTGCGCACGGCGGCCTGCGCATCGTCATGGCAAGCAAACACAAAGGAGAACAACAATGAGCGAACGTATCTACGTCTTCAAGCGTTTTGAACGCTTCTGGCACTGGTCACAGGCAGCCCTGATCATCACGCTGATGATTACCGGCTTTGAAATTCACGGCACTTACAGCCTGCTTGGCTTTGCCGAAGCCGTCGACATTCACACCACCGCCGCCTGGGCACTTATCACACTCTGGATATTCGCCATCTTCTGGCACTTCACCACTGGCGAATGGAAACAGTACATCCCCACCTTCGACAAAGTCGACTCCATGATCAAGTACTACTTGATGGGCATCTTCACTCATGCGCCGCATCCGTTCAAACAGACCGCGCTGAAGAAACATAACCCGCTGCAACGTCTGGCCTACCTCGGCTTTTGGTTGATGATGTCGCCCATGATCTGGATAACCGGCTGGTTCTACCTGTTCTATGCCGACTGGGCCGCCTGGGGCGTTGATCAATACTTGTCATTGGAATGGGTCGCTTTCTTCCATACCGTGGGCGCCTTCATGATTCTGGCCTTCTTCATCGTGCATGTGTACCTCACCACTACGGGCCATACCGTTTTGTCACATATCAAAGCGATGATCACCGGATGGGAAAAAGTCGAATGACCCATTTGCAAAACCATGACCAGCGCGCTGATCAGCATAGCTAACGGCGTTTTCTATTTCGAAGAAGTGATCAGATCACTGCGTTCCTGATTCAATCACTTTAGCGTTCGATAACGCCTGCTGGATGCCTTGAGTTTTTGAACTGTGCCATTGTCCTTTCTGACTAGGAGGTTTTATGGGAATACTAGATGGTGTAATGGGTAACGCATCGAAAATTGACCCCGCCAAGATTCAACAGGAATTCAGCCAGATTCTTGCGCCGGGAGAACGTATTGAGCATGCATATCAACTCATTCGTGACTATTTCGTTTTTACTGACAAGCGCTTCGTCTTAGTCGATAAGCAGGGCTTGACGGGAAACAAAGTTGAGTACCACTCAATTCCATACAAAAGCATTACGCACTTTAGTGTTGAAATTGCCGGTACATTTGATATGGATGCCGAATTAAAAATCTGGATTTCGGGGGCCGCCGCACCGATACAGAAACAGTTCAATAAGAAGCTCAGCATCTATGAAGTGCAAAGCGTTCTGGCGAGCTATGTCCTCAAATAGCGCGCTCAACGCTACGCAAACAATAAAAAACCCGCATCAGCGGGTTTTTTTACATCAAAGCAAAGCTAAAAAATCACTTCGGACACGCATCCTCGCCGGCCACCTTGCCGGGAATCAGCAGGAACTGCTCGAACGGGCCCATCACACGCATGGCCTCACCTTTCGGGCCTTCAAACTGCAAACGACCAAACATCATGGCACGCATGGGGCCGTATTCACCGGCACCCATTTCCTTCCAGCGTTTGGTCTCTGCGTGCATCAAATAATCAGAATCCAAATCCAACGTGGTGTGTTGAATGGGGCCGCCGTAGGTGCAGAGTGATTTTCCGTTTTTGGCAGAAATGGTCAATTCGACTTTAGTCGCATCGCCGCATTCCGTCCGATACAGATGCAGCACCTTGTAACCACGGCCTTTATCATTCTTGATCCATTTTTCAGCGAGCTCATTGGTCAGCGCTGGGTTGGCATTCCACGCTTCGCAGGCTTTGCCAGCCCATTCGGCGGACATCATAGGGGCCGCCTGAGCGGTTAAGGAAACCAGGCCAACAGCGGCCAAGGCAAGTGAAATCATACGCATATAGTGCTCTCCTCCAAGCGTTGCAAAATCGATTGGCTAAAATTGCCAGCGGCAAGGTTAGCCGGTGCGTTCGGTACTGTCAAAAAAAGCCCATTAATAAGCAGGTTAATCAGATTAATGAGGTCCATAAAATTTGAATCGGCGGAGTTAAGTGCCCGGAAAAACCACGTTACGGCTTGCCAAGCACTAAATCTATCCGTCGCTGCACTTGATTAACCGCGACCGTATCGCCGGCCGCCTGCGCGCGACTTTTTTGAACTTCCAGCCAAGCCAATAACGGCCGCCGCCAGCCCCGATCCGACGCGGTATCCACCGCCACCTGCATAAGCGCGGGCTCAGCGCGACGACTGCGCAATAAAACTGCGGCAGCAATCAAGCGCGGCAAAGGGTCTTTAATTTCAATGGCCGCCTGATTGGCCTGCTTATCGTCCTTCGCCTCCAACAAACGGCTGTAATGCGGCGGCAAGGCGGTCGCCGCCAGCCCTGCCCAATCGCCGCTCAAAAAGCGTGCATAACCTTTGTCCTGCGCGCTGGCATCGGCGCTCAAGCGATCAAACGCACTGCAAACGCTAAAGTCCAGGCTGGCAACCTGCGTAGCGCATGCCGCCAATTCGGCGGTCGCCAGCAGATCCAGCCGTGCCGATTGGGCGATTTCCTTGCGCGCTTGGCTCATCGCCAACTCGGCGGCTTTTCGGTCGCCCTCCAGCCAGCGCTGTTGCGCGTGTTCCAGTTGACTAACCGCATTCATTTTCCAGTTGGCCGGTGGCGGCGTGCTGGAACAACCGCCCAGCGCAAGCGCAAGACAAAAAAGCCCAGCCCATAAGCCACTCCGCTGTAGCGCATAACGAATTTTCATGGTGTTTTGATCTCCACTTCGCGCGCAAACGGCCATTTTTTATTGATCTCGTTAATCAGATGATTGAGTTTGCGCACACTGTCATCAATTTCAACGCGCAAAGCCGACATATCGACGGTAGCCTGGCGCACGTTATCGGTAATTTTCGGCAAATCGGCGCTGGCACTTTGCGCATTGGCCAGCAGCGCATCCGCCTTTTTCAGGCTTTCGCGCACATCGCCCAAAATCGCGTTCACTTTGGCGATAGATTGATGCGCTTGATCCATTACACCTTCGCTGCCAAAGACGCGTTGATCCGCCTTCGATAATACCGTATCCACTTTCAGCGAAACGCCGTTTAGATGCGCTAACAGGGTGTTGGCTTTTTCTAGCGCGGCAACCACATGCTGCGCTTTTTCCGGCCCGCCCAGCACGCCTTCCAGCACACCGTATTCACCGGTCATGCGCGCCGTCACATCTTGCACATTAGCCAGCGTACGACTGATTTGCGACTCCTGACCGGTCATCAAGGCGACGTTGTCGAGGATGTTTTTCACCCGCTCAATAACCAGTGGAATTTCTTGCGCGGTATCACCGGTGTGCAAGTTTCTAACGGCCCCATCAGCTAACGGCGATTCAGTCAAATCGGCGGTAAAGGCTTTGATTTTGGCACCGCCGATGAGGCCCTTTTCCAGCGTAAAGACACTTTTTTCACGCAACCAACGCGCATCTTTTGCCGGCACGGCGATGACGATGCGCACGGATCCATCCTCACTCAATTCCATGCGCCGCACTTCGCCAATCGGAAAGCCGGAGAAGGTCATCGGCATGCCAATGCTGACGCCCTCGGCCTCCGGCGCAATCAGCGTCAAACTCTGCGTACGATGAAACGTGCCACGCGCATAAAGCGAATAAAGCACAAAGCCGATGATCAATAACAAGGTGGATATCAGCAAAAAACCAACCTTAAATTCCAGGTTTTTAACGAGGGGGGGCGTAGTGGGACGATTCATATCCTGGGCATCCTGGGTTTAAGTCAACTCAAGCCATCGTAAAGCGGCTGATTCCATTGATAGTCCACAATCCAGCAGTCATTCAAGTTATCGGCCAGCTTATTGAGTAAAGCATACAAAAAAGGCGGGTAATGCGTGTCGGGCAACAGAAACGCAGGGCGATCCAGCAAAATAATGGGCGAATTATTGATCGCCGCGCGCAACAGTTTCGCGACACAACGTTCGGCATGCGAAAGGTCCGGGTCCCGCTTGTTGGCGATGCTTTCATGGCTCGCCGCCTCAAGAAGATGCCACGCCGCATCCGCCGCTTTGCCGTAGGGCAAGTTGTCGCGATATTGCGGAATCAAGGCAATGTTATCCATCACCGATAAATTGGCGCGCAACGGCATATCCGGCGACACCAGCGCAATGAGCGGATTGGCAATGGCATTCTGCTGCGCCATGAATTCCACGCGCTGGCTGACCGTTGCCATCCAGTTCAGATGTATTTGAAAGCTAATGACGCCACCTCAATCAACATAAGCACAAAAAACAGCCGCACCATGCCACGCAACACCGAAATGGGGGCCATGAACAATTTTCTCGGTGTGGCAAGGCCTTCGGCAACCGGAATAATGGTGACGGCGAGGCCAAACGCGATGCCCTTCAAGAAAATACTCAGCAAGACCCAGTTATCAAACACCTTGCCCATGACACGGCTGAAATCCGGCAAGCTCCAAGTTTGCCAGCCATAAACCGCTAAATAGGCCAGAATCAACGCGATCACGCTGGTAAATGCGGTCAAGGCCAGCACTGAAATTAATCCGCCCACCACGCGCGGCATCAATTCAAGCCGCATCGTATCGACGCACGCGCTCTCCAAGGCTTCGATTTCGCCATTGATTTTCATCAGCGCGATTTCCGTGTTAATGGCGGAACTGGAGCGTAATGCGACAAACAATGCGGTGATCAGCGGCAGCAGCTCCAGCACTAAAAGGCGCATGGAAACTTCAAGGGCATAATCGGACAGCCCAAAACTGGCCGCCGTGGTGACGACAATTTGTATCAAAACGTAGGAAAACAAAGCGGCAAACAGCGCAAAACCGGGCAAAATCTGCCCGGCAGTAAAATAAATCTGCTTGATGACCACCGCCCGTGTGGCGCTGTTGTAAGCAGAAGGCGTGGCGGCAGTCACCAGCGCGCGCGCGCCAAATAGCACGGTATCGCGCCAGATGCGCCAAGTGGCTAGCAAGGCCGCGCCGCGGCGAATAATGAAAGAGTTGATCAGCATGGGGATAATATTACTACTGTGTTGACGATCAACGCAGCATTGGCTTGCGGTAACCGTTAAGAGAAAAATGACCCCACAGGAAGGAAAATGAAAACGATGAAAACGCAATATTTACAACTGCTTTGTGGCGCGCTGTTCTGCACAGCCGCCTGTGCAGCGGCTTGGGCCGCGCCGGGCAGCATGGTTAAGGACGATGTTTTGCGGCAAAACGCCACGCCATCCGCCGCCAGTGTTGGCAGTGTCGCCAAAGGGACGCTTGTCGAAATTTTGGCCCGCCAAGGCGGCTGGACACAAGTCAGCCATGCAGGCAAAACGGGCTGGGTGCGCATTCTGTCAGTCAAAACCCACGTTGATAATACCAACAACCATGTCACTGGCATTATTCAGATGGGCTCGGCCCAGCGCGATCCCAGCCGCGTGGTTGCCGTTGCCGGCTTGCGTGGCCTGAATGAAGATGAGTTGCGCAGCGCCCGCTTCAATGCCAGCGAACTGTTGCGGATGAATCAATTTGTCAGCAGTCGCGCCGATGCCGAGCGCTTTGCACGCAACGCCGGTTTACGCCCGCTTGAGGTCGCTTATATTGAGCCGCCTAAA
>CAYWXO010000073.1:11016-14287 GCA_964462255.1 uncultured Thiobacillus sp.
TGAGCCGCCTAAATCGGCGGCCCCCACCACCCTCCCCTCCGGTGGTTTCTTTAGCAATGATTAAGACGCTAGCGCTTGTTGAATAAAGCGCTGAGTGAACAAAACAGGAGAAAACGACATGTCCAACAAATTCATACCGTTAACAGCGAGCGTAATACTGGCTTTATTGACCCTCAACTTGGCGCAAGCCAGCGATTGGGAAGACAAATTCAAGGGCTTTTTGAAGAAAAAGCTGACACAACCCGCTCAGCCAGCAGCGCCCACGCCACCGGTCGCGCCGACAGCCCCAACGCCGCCCAGCAGCGTCCCCGAGAAACCTGGCGATCTGTTGTTGAAAAGCTTATCAAGCGGCAATGTTTCGCCAGAAGAAGAAGTCCGCATCGGTCAACAAATTGCCGGCAATTTGTTGGGCGCTGCGCCATTGGTGCGCGACGACACCCTGCAACGTTACGTCAATCAGGTCGGGCGCTGGGTGGCATTACAGAGCGAGAAGCCGGAGATGAATTGGCATTTTGGCGTCATCGACAGCGAAGACCTCAACGCCTTTGCTGCCCCCGGCGGCTACATATTCCTCACCAAAGGGTTATATAGAAAACTGGGCAACGAAGCTGAATTAGCGGCCGTGTTAGGTCATGAAATTGGCCATGTACTGCGCCAGCATCATCTCAAGTTGATGCAAAAATCATCCGGTATTGCCGCTTTGGGCAGCTTGCTGAGTCGTAAATTAAAAAATGAACATGAAGTCGTGCAAAACCTCATTGGTAACGGCGCTGAAGTCGTCGCGCGCGGCTTGGATAAAGATGCGGAATTTGAGGCGGATCGAATCGGCGTCGTGCTCAGTGCTCGCGCCGGTTACGACCCTTACGCCTTGCCGGCAGTGCTGGCCGAAATTGGCCATGTTGCCCAAGGCGACAAAAGTGTGGCACTGCTGTTCAAAACCCATCCATTACCTGAAGTTCGCCTCGGCCGACTCGCCGATGCCACCGGTGATAAGCTGGATGCGTTACCAGAAGGGCAAAGCGGCAAAGAACGGTTTTATCACTTACGCTAATTTAACGAAGTTATTGAGCTAAATTTCACCGCCTCCAGCGGCTACACGCGCGCCCGCCATGAAAGATGAACATAAAACCCAGACCCATGAACCTGTCGAAGATAGCCTGCGCCAAGTCATGGATTTGCTCGCCCGTCATAAACTGGTTGAGTCCTTAGTCCATAAACAGGACATGCCGCGCCACGAATTAGTCGAATTGCTGGTGCATAAGCAAAATCTGGCCGAACTGTCCAACAAGCTGGAAACGTTGCACCCAGCCGATGTCGCCTACATTCTGGAAACCCTGCCGCTGGAAGAACGCTTACTGGTTTGGGATCTGGTCAAGGCCGATCGAGACGGCGATATTCTGCTGGAAGTGGCCGATGCGGTGCGTGAATCGCTCATTGCCGCGATGGACAACCGCGAACTGGTGGCTGCCGCCGCCAGCCTGGATACCGACGAAATCGCCGACCTCGCGCCCGATCTGCCAAAAGATGTCGTGCAGGAGTTGATGAAGTCACTCGATCAGGCCAAACGCGCCCAAGTCGAGTCGTCCTTGTCTTATGACGAAGAATCGGTCGGCGGTTTGATGGATTATGACTTTGTCACCATCCGATCCGATGTCACACTGGAAGTTGCCTTACGCTATTTGCGCATGCTAGGCGAGCTGCCGCCGCATACCGACAAACTTTTTGTTGTTGATCGCGATGGGCATCTCACCGGCACCTTGCCGCTGAAACGCATGCTGGTGCATGACCCGGATACGTATGTTGCGGCGATCATGTCAGATGACCTCGTCCTGTTTCACCCGTCCGATGCGGCCAAAGAGGCAGCACAAGCCTTCGAGCGTTACGACTTGGTAACTGCACCGGTCGTGGATGCACAAAAACGCTTGGTCGGTCGGCTCACCGTTGACGTTGTCCTCGACTTTATCCGCGCCGAATCGGAACAAGATATGTTGCAACTGGCCGGCTTACAAGACGAAGAAGATCTGTTCACCACCGTCTGGAAAGCCGCGAAAAACCGCTGGCTCTGGCTCGCCATCAACCTGTGTACCGCGCTGATCGCCTCACGCGTCGTCGGTGCCTTCGAAGGCAGCATCGAAAAACTGACTGCCTTGGCCGCATTAATGCCGATCGTCGCCGGCATGGGCGGTAACTCCGGCAATCAAACTTCAACGCTGATGGTGCGCGGGCTAGCGCTGGGATTGATCAAAAAAGACAACGCTAAACGCATCCTGACCAAAGAACTGGGCATTGCCCTGCTCAATGGTTCAGTCTGGGGCAGTGTAATGGGTGTGGTAACTTACTTGTTATATGGCAATGCCGGCTTGGGGGGCGTCATGGCCGCCGCGATGATGCTAAACCTGCTAGTCGCCGCCTTCGCCGGCTACTTTGCCCCGTCACTCATCGCCCGCTCTGGCCGCGACCCGGCGTTTGGCTCCGCCGTGCTGACCACTTTCATCACCGATTCGATGGGATTCTTCATCTTTCTGGGCTTGGCGACGGTGGTGTTGTTATAGGGGGCTAGATTGGTCGGGCTTGTTTTGTGGGATAAACGCGGCATCCACCATCGCGCACCAGATATGCCCGACCAAAATATGACATTCCTGAATACGGGCGGTGGTGTCAGACGGCGCAACCAGCACGTAGTCAACCAGATTGAGCAAATTACCGCCGCGCCGATCACCAACGCCGCCCAGCAAACCTAGCGTCGCCACCCCCATCTCTTTTGCCTGCTGCACGGCCGCGATAACATTGCGGCTATTACCACTGGTTGATAGGCCAATCAACACATCGCCCGGCCGTGCCAGTGCTTCTACTTGGCGCGCAAAGACTTGGTCATAACCCAAATCATTGCCGATCGCCGTCAGCGCGGAAGTGTCCGTCGTCAATGCAATGGCCGGCAAAGCACGCCGCTGCGTTTCAAAACGACACACCATTTCAGCGGCGATATGCTGTGCATCAGCAGCACTGCCACCGTTACCACACAAAAAAATACGATGACCGCCCTGCAAGCACGCAATCAGGCGATCACCGAGTTGCTGAATCTCGTCTTCCTGCTGACGAAGGGCCTCAATTGCGGAAAAATGGGCATTAAAAATAGCTGAAATTGCAGTCATAGCGAAGAGTCCAAGTAGAATGTGTGCCGCAATTTAACCACTAGACTCCCTCATCATGCACTTGAAACTCCCTGATTTTTCAACTGCCCGCGTCCTTGTCGTCGGGGATGTGATGCTGG
>CAYWXO010000074.1:0-11784 GCA_964462255.1 uncultured Thiobacillus sp.
ACACCAGCGCCATGCTGGATGCGCGCGCCAACCACTGGCTGCCGGTGGATCAATACATCGGCGGCATCGAACACGCCATCCTGCATCTGCTTTATGCCCGCTTCTTCCACAAACTGATGCGCGATGTCGGTTTGGTCAACAGCAACGAACCCTTCACTCACCTGCTGACGCAAGGCATGGTCATCGCCGACACCTATTACCGCGATTTAGGCGAAGGCAAAAAACAATGGATCAACCCGGCGGAGGTTGAGCAACGCGACATTGCCGGCAACAGCGTTTGGGTGCTGAAAGCCGACGGCGCGCCAGTGATCGTCGGCGGCACCGAGAAGATGTCAAAGTCGAAGAATAACGGTGTCGATCCCCAGTCGTTGATCGACCAATATGGGGCCGATACCGCGCGACTATTCATGATGTTCGCCGCGCCGCCGGAACAATCGCTGGAATGGTCCGATGCTGGTGTTGAAGGTGCTAACCGTTTTCTGCGCCGCTTGTGGAAAACCGTCTATGAACACGTTGAAGCCGGCCTTTGCGCTAGCTACACCGGTGGCGAACTGCCTGCGCCGTCGCAAGATTTCCGCCGGCAACTGCATCAAACCATCGCCAAAGTCAGCGACGACATTGAACGGCGCAAGCAATTCAACACCGCCATCGCCGCCATCATGGAGTTGATGAACGCCCTGGCGAAGCTGGATGCGGTCGATGCAGCAACGCGCACCGTCAAACAAGAAGCCCTGGAAGCCATTGTGCTGATGTTGGCCCCCATCGTGCCGCACATCTGCCGCAGCCTGATCAAAGCGCTAAAACCGGGGACCTGCCTGATGGGTGCCACCTGGCCAACGGTGGACGCCGCCGCACTGGTGCGCGACGAAATTGAACTGATGCTGCAAGTCAACGGCAAACTGCGCGGCAAAATCAAAGTCGCCATCGACGCCGATAAAGACGCCATTGAACACAGCGCGCTGGCCAGCCCGGAAGTGCAAAAATTTATGGACGGCAAACCGGCGAAAAAGGTCGTGGTCGTGCCGGGCCGTTTGGTCAATATCGTTGTTTAGTGCCTTAAATTAAGCAACCTAAAAAATGCGCCGTTACTTCCTAAAATCCCTGCTCCTAAAATCCCTGCTTGGCCTTAGTGCAATAACGGCCGGGTCCTTCATGCTGACAGCGTGCGGCTTTCAGTTACGCGGTCACGCCGCACTGCCGTTCACTGCCGCTTATGTGGATGCGCCCAGCACCTCCAATCTGGCGACGGCCTTGCGGCGCTCGTTAGCCGGCCAACAAAAGCTGGCACAAGACGCTAAAACCGCCCCCGTTGTAATCAAACTGGAGCAAGAAACCTATAACAAGGCCATTCTGGCGCTGTCCGGTGGCGGCAAAGTGCGTGAATATCGGCTGGAATATCACGTACAGCTCTCGGTCAACGATAGCGCTGGCCATACGCTAGTTGAGCCAACGCAAATTAAACTAAGCAATGATTTCTCTTATACCGACGAACAATTGCTCGCCAAAGAGTCGGAAGAAGCCTCACTCTTTCGCAACATGGAACAAGATGCATTGCGACAAATTTTGCGTCGCTTAGGCTATCTGAAGGCACCATGAAACTGCGCGGCGAACAACTTGAAGCCACCTTGAAGCGCTCGGTGGCCTCGCTCTGGCTAGTCAGTGGCGACGAGCCGCTGCTGGTGGATGAAGCGGTCGCACAGATCCGCGCCGCCGCCCGAGCTAAGGGCTATAGCGAACGTCAATCCTACCAGGCTGAAACCGGTTTTGATTGGCGCGGCTGGCTGGCCAGTTTCGACTCGCTATCGTTGTTTTCCAACCTGCGCCTGGTCGAATTACGCCTCCCCACCGGCAAACCTGGCCTCGAAGGCGGCAAAGTGCTGGAAGCTTGGTCGAACAAACCACCCGCCGACACCATTTTAATCATTACTGCGCCACGCCTGGATAAAGCGACATTAAGCACCAAATGGGCGACCGCGCTTGATCGTGCCGGCGTGATGCTGCCGACTGCACCGCCTGCGCTTGAGCGTTTACCCGACTGGATCGGTGAACGCTTGGCGCGACACAGCCTGAAAGCAGATCGCGAAATTCTCGCTTGGCTGGCGGCGCGGGTAGAAGGCAACCTGTTGGCCGCACATCAAGAAATTGAAAAACTGTCTTTAATGGCACCGGCACGCAAACCTGGCCAATCGGTGCAACTCACCTTAAAGACCGTGCGTGCCGCGGTGGCCGATGTTGCGCGCTACGATGTCGGCGATTTGTCTGACGCTTTTCTGAAAGGTGACGCCGCCCGCTTTTGCCGCGTACTCGATGGTCTGCAAAACGAAGGCGAAGCGATCGTGCTGATTCTTGCCGTGCTCAACAATGAAATTCGCACGCTCTACCGCATCGCAATCGGACTCAGCCAAGGCCAGCGCCTACCGACTTTAATGCAAGCTAATCGCGTTTGGGACAGCAAACAACCCTTGGTTGAACGCGCCATTAAACGCGCCAGCCCAGAAAAACTGAGCTGGGCCATGCACAATCTCTCCCGGCTCGACCGCGCCGCCAAAGGGTTATTACGCATCGACGTCTGGGATGAACTGAAGCAACTCGGCCTGATTCTAATGAATCGGGCTAATTTACCCATTAATTGACCCCCTTTTTTTGAGAGAGACATCACATGGACATCAAATCGTACATGCACACCGTCGGCCAACAGGCCCGCCAAGCCGCTGCTAACATGGCGCGTGCTTCCACCCAAGCAAAAAACGATACGCTCATGGAATTAGCCCGTTTACTGCGTAGCGCCGACACCGCCCTGCAAACCGCCAACGCGCTGGATGTGGCGGCTGCTGAAGCTGCTGGCCTGGAAGCGCCCATGGTCGACCGCCTACGTTTAACGCCAAAAATCATCAGTACCATGGCCGAAGGTTGCGAACAATTGGCCGCCATGCCCGACCCGGTCGGTGAAATGACCGGTATCAAACGCTTACCCTCAGGCCTCAGCGTCGGCCAGATGCGTGTGCCGCTCGGCGTGTTTGGCATGATTTACGAAAGCCGTCCCAATGTCACCATCGAAGCGGCTTCCCTAGCCATCAAGAGTGGCAACGCCTGCATCCTGCGCGGCGGCTCAGAGGCAATCAAATCGAATCTGGCTTTATGGCAATTAGTCGCACAAGCGCTAACCCACGCCGGCCTACCCGCCACCGCCGTGCAATTGGTGGAAACAACAGATCGCGCTGCTGTGGGCGAACTGATCACCCTAACGGCTTTCGTTGATGTCATCATTCCGCGTGGCGGAAAAGGCTTAATCGAACGCATTAGTAATGAAGCAAAAATACCGGTTATCAAGCATTTGGACGGCAATTGTCATACCTATATCGACGCTGAATTCGAGATGGACAAAGCCTTGCGGGTGACGGAAAACGCCAAAACACAAAAATACAGCCCGTGCAATGCCACTGAATCGTTATTAGTGCATGAAAACGCCGCAGCTTCTTTCCTGCCACGTATCGGTGCTATTTTCGCTGCCAAAGGCGTCGAAATGCGCTGCGATGCCGCAGCACGTGGCGTACTTGCCGCGGTGGCCGGTGCGCAGCTTACCGATGCCAGCGAAGAAGATTGGTACGCGGAATATCTGGCACCGATCATCAGCATCAAAGTGGTTGCGAATCTGGATGCAGCCATAAACCATATCAACCATTACAGTTCACACCATACTGATGCCATCCTCACCACCAATCATCCCAACGCCATGCGTTTTCTGCGCGAAGTCGATTCCAGCTCGGTGATGGTCAACGCCTCCACCCGCTTCGCCGACGGCTTTGAATATGGCCTCGGCGCTGAAATCGGCATTTCCACCGACAAAATTCATGCCCGCGGCCCGGTCGGCCTCGACGGTCTCACCAGTCAGAAGTGGATCGTCCTGGGCGATGGTCATGTGCGTGGATGAGCATGTGCGCGGATAAACATGTGCACGGATAAGCAAGCAGTGGCCCGGCCTATCGGCCTGCTGGGCGGCACTTTCGACCCAATTCACTTCGGCCATTTGCGCTTGGCAGAAGAATTAGCGGAAGTGCTGGCGATTGAACACGTTCGATTCATTCCGGCCGGACAGCCGCCGCATCGCGGGCAACCGCGCGCTGCCGCAGCGCATCGTCTCGCCATGGTGCGGTGCGCCGTGCAAGACAATCCCCGCTTCTCGCTGGATACTCGCGAAATCGAACGCATCACACCGAGTTATAGCGTTGAAACCTTAACCACTTTGCGTGCTGAACTATCAGCAGAAACACCCTTGATTCTCTTCATGGGCGGCGATGCTTTTCTTGGCTTAAGCACTTGGCATGAATGGCGGCGACTCTTCTCACTAGCGCATATCGCCGTGGCCCATCGTCCCGGCTATTCACTTGCCAGCTGGGAAGACACCTTACCCGATCCACTCAGAACCCTTTTATCCACCCGCCGTTGCGAACACGCCGCTGAAATTGCGGAAAAACCCGCCGGCAAAATCTTCCTTCACACCATCACCCAACTCGACATTTCCGCCAGCCAGATACGTGACCACGCCTTGCGCGGCAAAAGTCTGCGTTATCTCATGCCGGACTCTGTCATCGACTACATCAACGAGAACCGCCTCTATGTCTGAAACACTCAGTAATGCAACCCCTAAAGAACTCAGCTCCGAACAACTCGTCAAAATCGCCATCGCCGCGCTAGAAGACATCAAAGGCAAGGAAATTACCGTACTGGATGTCGGCCATCTAACTTCCCTGTTCGACAAAATGATCGTCGTCAGCGGTGATTCCACCCGGCAAGTCAAATCATTAGCTGATAACGTCCAGAAAAAACTGAAAGAAGCCGGTGCCGAAATCATCGGCATGGAAGGCGAACAAGTCGGTGAATGGGTGCTGGTGGACGCAGGTGGACTGATCGTGCATGTCATGCACCCAACCGTACGCCTACATTACAACCTGGAAGAACTTTGGGGTGCAGCCCGTAAGGCACGCACAGGGCACTAAAACGTTTAATTCGATGAGGGCGGCGGATTGATGTTCAGGGTGGCCACCACCGTGTTGCCATTACCCTGATATTCAAGCTGATCAAAACTCATGTGCCGCGCCATGGCAATCCCCCGACCATGCGCGTCGAAGGCACGTTCTGGATCGAAATCGAGATATTTTTGCCAATCGAAACCATCACCTTGATCGCGAATCGTGAAGCAAATTTTCTGCGCATCACGAACAAAAACCACCTCAACTTGGCGCAGCCCCCACACCGGATGCGCAAGACGCAGCTCAATCTCGTCTTGCCAAGCATCATTCTTTAACAACCGTGATTTTTCTGCATAACTAATCGCCAGATTGCCGTGCTCCACCGCATTAACCAATAACTCCTGTAAACCCAGCACGGTCTCTTCCGGATCAGGACACGCCCGCGCGAAGAAATTGGCCAATATTCGCCCTTCTTTCAACGTGCGAAAATGAAAAACCCCTTGATCTAACAACGCAAACGGCTGCTCGGCATTACGCACGTTTTCTTGCAACTGCTGATATTCGCGAAACTGGTCAACCGCCGAATGCACAATAGACAACAACAATTCCGGCTGAAATGGCTTCGTTAAATAGTAATAAGCACCTGCATCCAACCCCTCTTGCACACTGCGCGTATCGCATGCCGCGGTTTCCATAATGACCGGGATCGACTTATAACCCGAGCTGGACTTCAGTTTTCGCAACAGTGAAATACCATCCATACGCGGCATCTCCCGGTCGAGCAAAATAGTTTCAAAATGCATAGCGCCAGCTTCCAACAACTCCCATGCTGCCAAGCCATCTTCCGCGATCGTCACCTGATAACCCTGCGAACTGAGCGTATCTTCGATAATGGTGGCAAGAATATCTTCATCTTCAACCAGCAAAATGTGGGCATTCAATTGGTGCATATCGTCACTCCGGCTCTCACAGTTGATCTAGCTAATTTTCGCTATAAAACGCCACTTTATCGCGTTGCAAACGCAATTCGTAAGCTTCTCATACACGCTTCGGCCTATTTTATCAGTCTGATCCTTGATTGACGGCAACGCCTAGCGCATTGATACTCACAGAATCAAGTAAATTTCTATCACCTCCCCCACTTTCTGGATTCTGGAACCTTCCATGCCTAACTGGTTTTCTCATCTGAGCATTCGTTGGAAGCTGCAATTCGGCTTTTTTGTGGTCACCATGATCACCACAGTTTTCAACCGTATTCTTGCCACACACGAGCTGTCCAAGATGATTGAGATTGCGCGCAGCGGCGGCGTTTCGGCTGACGTACTCGCCAAACTGGAAGCCAATCAGGCCACCTTCATCTTCAATTCATTCTGGGAGTCCAGCATTGAATTTGCCCTCCAATTCATGATCATCGGCTTCGTCGCCACCCGCTTTGTGCGCCCCATACAATCATTGCGCGATGCAATGCAGGCGATGGCTAAGGGCAACCTGATTCACGAATTAGTCGAAGGGGCGCAAGATGAAATCGGCCAGTTGCAAACCAGTTTCAATGCACTGCGTAAGCGTTTTGCCAACCTCCTCAGAGACATTGAAGAAAGTGGCAAGCAGATGCATCAATCCGCCTTCCAAGTCACCACCATCTCGACCGATATTGCCGAAGTCAGTCGCAAAGAAGAAAGTCGCTCGGCAGAAGTCAATTCAGCCACCCATTCACTCATCGAAATTGCCAACCGCGTTCAACAACGTGCCGAAACGGCGATACAACAATCCCTTAAACTCGAATCGCGCGGCCATGAGGGCATCAACAGCGTACAGCGCAATATCCAAGAGATGGAGGAAACTGCGGCCGGTGTTGCCGCAGCCTCAAATAGTATCCATGAGCTGGAAACCGAAGCGGCTCGCATCGACGCCATTATCGGCTCCATCAAGGATATTGCAGGCCAAACCAACCTACTTGCCCTCAATGCCGCCATTGAAGCCGCCCGCGCCGGCGAACAAGGCCGCGGCTTTGCCATCGTCGCCGATGAAGTCCGCAAGCTGGCCGAGCGCTCCAGCACAGCGGCTGAAGAAGTCGCCATTATCATTGGCGGCCTGGATACACGTATGCGTGAAGTGACCGATTCCATGCGAACCGTGGTTGAACGCGTCGCCGCCAGCCGCTGCGTTGCAGACCAAACCGTCACGGTCATTTCGGAGATGGTGAGCGATATTGCCGTCACCGCGGACAGCAATCGTGAAATTGGCAACGCCAGCCAAGCACAAATGACTGAATTGGCGCGCATGGAATCCACGCTCAATACGCTATTTTCTACCCTACATGAAAGTGGTTCTAAAGTAGGGGCAACCGCTACCATTGGTAAAACCATTTTTGATGTCAGCGAACGCCTCAACCACACCATGGCCGGCTTCGAACTGCAACGCGAGAGCAAGATTGTGCGCGCCCCCAATGAAAAACGCAGCTATCCACGCGCAGAAAACAGCCTATTAGTTAATGTTTTTTATTCAGGAAAATCCTACGAAGGCGTTACGCGAGATATAAGTTTATCTGGCATCCGCTTATTCTTGAATAAAGACATACCCGAACAAAGCACGATCTCACTGGATGTCTTTATGCCAAAATCCAGCTTAGACGAATTCCGTCAACAAACACCCATCTCGCTACAAGGCCGCATCTTACGCCGAATCAGCGAATCCGACGGTTTCCACCTTGGCTTTGAATATGGTATTTATTTCGAGCAATTAGATACCAAGCAAAAATCAGCCTTAAGACAGTGCTTGGTTTTCTTCGAAAAACCGGCTGAGTATTCTTAGGGAAGGGGCATCAACGCTGCTTCAAGTAGTTCAGCGGGTTTCTTTACACAAAAGTTGCCGGAGAAACGCCAAAACGTTCGCTCAATGACCGAACCTGACGAATGTTAAGTTCACGCTTGCCCGCCAGGATTTCCGAAACGATACCCTGGCTGCCAATTTCTGGAAGATCGCTCTGTTTGAGGTCGTGCTGCTCCATCAGGAACTTTAGTGCATGCACGCCAGTGACCTCGGGCAGGAGATGATGCTCCGCTTCATAGTCCGCAATGAGATCGCCGACAATATCCACTAAACCCATGGCGGGATGAGTCTCATCGCACTGAATTTCGCCGAGCAGGGCTTCAAGAATTTCGGTCATCCGGACATAGTGGGCCTGCAAGGGAACTTCGGACTGAGGATGATCCGCAGCGAAGACCCTTAAAGCGCTGTTGCTGATAATTTTCATGGGGGAAGTGTATCTCAAAAAACGTATCTCAAAATGAGATTGAGATAGCAAGATCGGCAATTTTTGCGCAAAGCCTTGCACCAGCAATAAGCAACTGATATCTCAGACCGACCGACAGGCTCGCCGTAACCTGGTTGAATTAGAGAAAGCGGGCTTGCTATCACGAGTCGGCAGAAACATCAGAACCGTTGAGTTTTTTTGATTTAGCGCCCGCCCCAAGGCATAACCGGTACCGTGGAAATACTGTTAGCAGGTGCACCTTCTACCAACTTACGACTAATCGCCAAGTAAACCAAGGTGCGATTTTTTTCATCCCACAAACGCACCACTCTTGTTTCCTTAAACAAGAGTGAAGTATCTTCAGTAAATACGTTTTCTTCCTTGCGTAATTTTGCGGGTAACACAATCGGCCCAGTCTGACGACATGCCAATGAAAACGCCGAGGGATCTTCTGCCACACCCAAAGACCCCGAAATGCCGCCTGTTTTTGCCTGACTCACATGACAGGTGACACCAGGAATTTGCGGATCATTAAATGCCTCCACACATACCTTATGATTCGAGCCGAGCAATTTCCAAGTAGTCGTCACACAACCCACTTGTGCAGCCATCACCGGTGCAGCCGTTAAAAAACCTAAAACTGGCACAGCCCACAGCAACCTGTTTGACGTCATACCGCCTCCATTTAAGTGACTTGAATGCTTGAGATTATCTTGATTATGTCTGAAGGCAGCAAATTTCGCCGCGCCGCCGCTATTGAACTGCGCAAAATAATCCCTACGTTTGCGTTGAAAGCGTCACGGTTGACGCTCACCACCCACTTAATGGAGGCTTGAATCATGATCTATCGCAATTTATTTCCTCGCGACATCTACGCAGAACTTGATCGCCTGCAACGCGAGATGCAGCAATCTTACGATTTATCGCCCAGCATTCGCGGCTTGACGCGCGGATTTCC
Organism: uncultured Thiobacillus sp.; assembly: GCA_964462255.1. GTDB lineage: Bacteria > Pseudomonadota > Gammaproteobacteria > Burkholderiales > Thiobacillaceae > PFJX01. The sequence goes on from CAYWXO010000074.1 coordinate 9,182, forward strand.
GGCCATGAATGTGGGCGGCACCGCCAAATCGGTCGAGATTTACGCGTTTGCCCCCGGCGTTGATCCTGCCAGCCTGGATGTGCAACTTGAACAAGGCGTGCTGACCATCGCCGGCGAACGCAAGCGTCCGGAAATTCCGGAAAAAGCCACGGTGCATATCGATGAACGACTGGGCGGTCATTTCCGTCGTGTCGTGTCGTTACCCAACGATATTGACCCGAATGCCATTGACGCAAAATACCGCGATGGCGTCTTGCATATCAGCATTGCACGCAAGGAAGCGGCGCAAACCCGTCGCATTACTGTTGAATAAATTAATCGTCATATAAAAAGGAGATAAGCCATGAACGCATCGACACAATCTGTCAAAAATACCGAATCCAACCGCGAGGAAGCCAGCATGCTGCCACCCGTTGATGTCATCGAAGATACCAACGGCATCACCTTATACGCGGATCTGCCCGGCGTCCCTAAAGACAAACTCAGTCTGCAAGTCGAAGCGGATACGTTGAGCATTGAGGGTGAAGTAGTATTGGATATTCCGGAAGGGATGGAGGCCAGCCACGCCGAAGTCAGTCTGCCGCGCTTCCGGCGCGTCTTCACCCTATCGAAAGAACTGGATCCGGAAAAGGTCAGCGCCGCATTTAACCAAGGTGTGTTGAAACTGCGCATTCCGAAAGCCGAACACTTACAGCCGCGTCGGGTGGAAGTGAAAGTGGCCTAAACCTAAGTCACCTAAGCCTGACTTGCAGCGGGGGGGGCCTCCCCCGCTGCTTTATTCGCCATTTTCAATGCGATACAGCCATGCCAGCAATTCGGCCACGGCGAGGTAAAGTTCAGGTGGAATACGCTCATCCATGTTGACTTGCATCAACAGGGATAGCAGCTCGGGCGATTCATGCACATAAACACCGGCGGTGCGGGCACGTGCGATGATTTCTTCTGCAATAAAACCGCGTCCTTTGGCCACCACGCGTGGCGCGCCGTCAGCAGAGTCGTACACCAGAGCCACAGCTTCAGCACGTTTATCAGGCGGCTCCATGCGCGACCTCGGCTTGCACATTAACCTGCATTTCTACTGGCTTCAATCCATTCGCCTGCAAGGCATGGGCCAATAATGGCAATGCCGCCTCCAACGCGGCGCAGGTGCTAGTGTCAGCCGCTTGCAAGCGTAATCGGATGCGATCCCCGTTCAACCCGAGTTGCGCATGCACTTCGCCGATGCGTGGCAAGGTCAAATTCAACTCCGTGCTCCACTCGGCGGCAAATGGGTCTGTCTCTGCCGAGCTATGACTGCCGTCTGTTTCCTCACGAATCAACCACTGCATAGTTTGCCCCGGCCAGGCGAGCCCCTGCCAAAGGAAAGGTTCGCCCTCTAAAATCTGTAGTTGCTGCCCAGCCAAGCGCGCAGCCTCTGCTGGCATACCCGCCAATTCAGCCGCTTTCATGACGCCGGCGGCACCCGGTGTATCGCTCTTTAATTGCGCTTGCGGTTCGCGCATCAACGCTTCGATAGACAAAGCTCCCCGATTCCATTTAGCAAGATGAGATTCATAAAATAAGCCACTCTCGGCCAGTGTTTGCGCCAATTTCACCGGCAAATCCTGACGTGAGTTAGTGGACATTTCAAGCAATGAATTAGCCAACAACGGTGAACTAACCGGTGCGCTGGCGCGTGGCGCATCAATCGGCTGACCGGGTAAACCGGAATGACTAGCGGCGAGCAACGGTGCGGTGGCGGCGGGCGTGCTGCCCGCCGCGCCAAAATTTTGCAAAAGCGCAACATTCGCCACAATGGGCCGGCCGGCCGCCGCAGTTTGCACCAATGCGGTGTTGGATAATGCGGCGTTCGAAAATGCCGTGTGCGACATCGCAGATTGCGCAGCCGGTTTAGCCATTTGCAACAAGGTATTAACCTGCTGGGCAGCATTGGAAATTTTCACTTGCTGCGAGCCCGCGACTTCAGCCTGATTCAAAAAAAATGTCGGTCGTGTACCGGCATTGATATTAGTCAGACGCACGGTATCACCCGCCTGCGTTTTAGCGGGTAGATTCATATCTAACAAACGGCTATTAACGCTGACTAAATGGCGGCCATTCGCCAATTTATCGAGCACTTTGCCTTCGTATTGTTGCCCTACCTGAAAAGAATCCGCCGCATTTTTATTGCCTTGCAACAGCGAGACACCCTGGTTTTTGACCCAGGCAACCAACTGTTCAGACAAGGCAGAAATATTCACGGTGCGTGACTTTCCGCCCGCTGCAAGGCAATAATCAACTCAGCCTCGCTGCGTGAAATACCCAGAGTGCTCGCTAGATCAATCGCAGCAACACCCTCACGCGCCATACGCTGCGCATCGGCATAGGCCACGGCACGACTATCCAACCTTGAACCACTAGGCGGTTGCTCTTCCAACACCTGCAAACGTTGTTTCATCGCTTCAATTTCCGCTTCCAGGGCGGCAATGCGCACCCGATTTGAGCGGGCCGCTTTAACCTTGCCCAAACGTGGCAACAACCAGACTTCCAACAGATACACCAAGCTGGCTAAAAGTACCGCCAACAAAAGCTCACGGCCGGTAAAGGTCAGACTTTCTAGCATA
>CAYWXO010000074.1:11884-14168 GCA_964462255.1 uncultured Thiobacillus sp.
GATCAAATCAACGCGCTCACTGCGCGCCAAATTCGACTTTCGGCGGTGCGCTGATTGCCTTTTCATTTTCCACCGAGAAATTTGCCTTAACTTGATGCCCGAACATCATCGCGGTCAAATTAGTGGGAAAGCTACGTACGGAAACATTGTATTCCTGCACCGTTTTTATGTAGCGATTACGCGCCACGGTAATGCGATTTTCCGTGCCTTCTAACTGCGCTTGCAGATCCCGGAAGCCGGCATCGGCCTTCAATTGTGGGTAGTTTTCAGCCACCACCAACAATCGACTCAGCGCGCTGGTGAGTTGGCCTTGCGCAGCCTGAAATTTTTCCATCGCGGCCGGATCGTTGACCAGCTCCGGCGTCGCCGCCATTTGGCCCACGCGTGAACGGGCTGCCGTCACTTCCGTTAGCACTTTCGCTTCATGGGCGGCATAGCCCTTTACGGTATTCACCAGATTTGGAACAAGATCTGAACGCCGCTGGTATTGATTAAGCACTTCAGACCAGCCAGCCTTAATCGCTTCATCCTGAACTTGCAAGGTGTTATAACCACAACCGGACAGATTGACTGCCGCCATAAACATTAACCAGATCATCAATAATTTACGCATAACAAAGGACTCCTTAGGTGAGGGAAAATTTTATTTTTGACTTGCATTCAATGTGGCACGGGCCAGCAACATATCTTCCCAAGCCTTGGCCTTGTCGAGCGGATTGTGCAACAAATAACTTGGATGATAGGTCACCACCAGCGGCACGCCACGATACTGATGCACCTGCCCACGCAATGTGCCGATCGGTGTATCACATTTCAACAGGGTTTGCCCGACAAAACGGCCGAGCGCGAAAATCACTTTCGGTCGCAGCAACTCAATTTGCCGGTCCAGATACGGCAGGCAAAGCGTTAATTCCGCCGCGGATGGGTCACGATTGCCCGGCGGACGTGATTTCAACAATGTGGTGATGAAAACATTATTTTCACGCGACAGCCCCAATGCCGCCAACATGGCATCGAGCAATTTACCCGCCTCACCCATAAAGGGTTCACCTTGGCGATCTTCATGCGCACCTGGCGCGTCACCAATCCACAACCACTCAGCCTGCAAATCGCCCACTCCTGGCACGCCTTGCGTTCGCGACTTCGCCAATTCACAACGACTACATGCCCTAATGGCTGCATTTAGCGTTGGCCAATCCATCTCCGGCGGTAACGCCAAGGAAGTATTTGGCGGAATATCTGGTGCTGTATCAACCTGTTGCGGCCCTTCAGACGGCGTACTCCCATTCAACGCCGCCGATTTCAAGGCGGCAACAAACGGCGAAGCGGCGGGCATTTGTTCACTGCTTGTTGTTTGTTCACTGCTTGTTGGTTGAACATTTTCAACTGGCGCGGCCGTGCGTAAGCGCCAAACCGGCCATAAGCCCAGCGCTTGCAGGCGATCCTTTCTGGGCAAGGGAACCCCGATCATAGGCCACCCTCCGTAATAGAAATTCGCGTTAAAGACACCGCTTAATCCCTGACATATCACTCTCTCCCATTAAAACAACAACCGCATAACTAACGCATCTTCCGCGCCTTGCGTGGCGGGGTAATAATTGCGGCGCAGGGCGATTGTTTCAAAACCCAGCCGCTGATAAAGAAACACGGCTGCCGTGTTGGAAGGACGCACTTCTAAAAATAGACACTCAACAGCGTGCGCGCGGGCCGTAGCCAGCAAATGTTCCACCAATTTACGCCCTAGGCCACGCCCCTGCCACTCCGGCGCAATACAACAATTCAGAATATGGCCTTCGCCGACAGCCATCATCATGACCCAATAACCAGCAGGCTGCCCCTCAATCTCAGCCATCCAGCAGGCATAACCCGATTCCAGACTATCCTTGAAATTAAGCGGCGTCCATGGGAAGGGATAAGCTGCATGTTCAATACGAATGACCGATTCCAGATCATCCAGCCGCATTGGACGCAGCGTCAATTCGGCCTGAAAAGTCCAGTACCGTGTATCAAGGGGTGGCACATCAAGCTGCGGCACAGTGAGTGGCACGTTCAGCGCCTCACTCATCCAAGGCCCCGTTCACAAATCTTCAACGCCACCTTGTCACGAATATAAAGCGGCTCCGCGTGCTCGGCCGGCATCCCCTCACCGCGGCGTAATCTGGGCACAGCCAAACGCGCCATCGCCCGCGCATGCGGAATCAAACCGCCATCAACCCGGCTCAAACGGCAGGCCTCGGCAATGTGCGGATAAGCGGCAAAACCGGAGCCCACGCCAATAAAACCA
>CAYWXO010000075.1:0-2982 GCA_964462255.1 uncultured Thiobacillus sp.
CGGCAAGTGGGTTGAGACGCCTTGGCGTAATAACGAGAAGTACGATCCTTACGTGAAGAAAGGTTCTGGCTTTGACTATTATGGTAACAACGGGGCTTCCTTGGTCATGGGCGATCTGGATAAGCCTGGTGATCCGGCTAACAAAGTCGATATCTCCGGCAAGGCCAAAATCTACTTCCGCCCCTACGCTTCGCCGGTCGAAAAGCCGGATGCCAACTATGACTTGTGGCTGTGTACCGGCCGTGTGCTGGAACACTGGCACTCCGGCACCATGACGCGTCGCGTGCCGGAACTGCATCGCGCCGTGCCGAATGCGGTGTGCTGGATCAATCAGAAAGATGCCGATGCCAAAGGTCTCAAGCGTAATGATCTGGTCTGGATTGAGTCGCGGCGCGGCAAGGTTAAGGTGCGCCTGGAAACCGGCGGCCGCAATCGTATGCCACGCGGCATGGTTTATGTGCCCTGGTTTGATGAAGGCGTGTTGATCAACAAGGTCACGCTGGATACGACGTGTCCGCTCTCGAAAGAGACGGATTACAAGAAGTGTTCTGTCAAGATTTATAAGGCCTGAAGTGGCAGGTAGTGTGTAACCGTTAGCTCATTACCTTGATTTGCGCGACGTGCGCGCGCAGATTGGGGCGATGGGTTACCGGCCGCACGCCACCAGCCTTTCTCGAAAGACATGACTCAAATGGACGCTAAACGTCGCGATTTTTTGGTGAAGATGGCGCAAGGTGCCGCACTCGCTGGAACAGGCGGCTTGTTGTGGGACTATATGTTGCGTAATGAGGCGCGCGCTGCGCCTTATGCTTTACGGCCACCGGGTGCGTTGGAAGAAGATGATTTCAATGCTGCCTGTATTAAGTGTGGTCAGTGTGTGGTTGATTGCCCGCCAAAAATATTGATACTGGAACCCGCCGGCGGTGCGCTGCCGATTGGCACGCCTTTTTATGAGCCGCGCACCGGTCCTTGTATTATGTGTCCGGATATTCCTTGCATGAAGGCCTGTCCTACAGGTGCGTTATCGCCTAGTTTGAAACATATTAATGATGCGCGCATGGGCCTGGCGGTTATTGATATCGAAAATTGTTTGTCATACAAAGGTTTGCGCTGCGAAATCTGCCATCGTGAATGCCCGATTAAAGGCAAAGCGATTACCCTGGAGACGCATCCACGCCAAACCTCCAAACACGCCATGTTTATCCCGTTAGTGCATTCAGATGCTTGCACGGGTTGTGGTATTTGTGAAAAAGCGTGTCCGACCGAAATCGCGGCTATCCGCATCCTGCCGCATAAATTAGTGCAGGGAAAGATCGGTGATCACTACCGGCTCGGCTGGACGTTTGATACCGAAATTACGCAAGATTTTCAACAGGCTCCACAAGCTGCACCTGGTTTGACTCCCGAACCGGGTGGCAAAGCCGGCGGCCTGGATTATCTGAATGAAGGTGGCTTATGAGCACGCCGGACTTTAAATCTGCGCCCACTATGCTGGGCGGACAGCCAGATGAGCATCCCGTCCCAACGGGGTTGTGGGCTTGGCGTTACATCATTTTGCGCCGGCTTGCCCAATTCGGCATTTTGCTTATGTTTTTTGGCACCGCCCATTGGGGCTGGCAAGTGGCGAAAGATGTGCCGCTTTTGATTGGGAATTTATCGGCTTCGAAATTTATCGGGCTGATTCCGCTGACGGATCCTTTTGCTGCGTTACAAATTTTCTTGACCGGGCATGTTTTGCAAAAGGAAAGTTTGATCGGCGCGGCCATCGTGCTGGGCATTTATCTGTTGATCGGTGGGCGCATGTTCTGTGCTTGGGTTTGTCCGATTAATGTGGTGACGGATGCAGCGGGTTGGCTGCGTAACAAGATGGGTATTCAACCCATATTCCACCTGCCACGCAATTTGCGTTATTTCATCTTGCTTGCAACTTTGGTGATTACGGTTATCAGTGGGTTGGCTGCTTTTGAATGGGTTAGCCCGATTGGGATGGCGCATCGTGAAATCATCTTTGGCTTTGGACTCGGCTTCACTGCGTTACTGGCAATTTTTTTGTTCGATTGGCTGATTTTGAAGAATGGCTGGTGCGGCCACCTTTGTCCCCTTGGCGCGTTTTATAGCCTGGTTGGCAAGAGTGCGCAGCTACGTGTGCGTTTCAACACCCATACCTGTACACACTGTGGTGAGTGCGCAAAGGTGTGCCCGGAGCCGCAAGTGCTCAATTTGAAGAAATTGGATGAAGTTGGTTATGTGTTTTCTGGTGAATGCAGCAATTGCGGGCGCTGTACACCTATTTGCCCCGAAGGAAGTTTGATGTTTGATTTGAAACCCCTGATCCGCAGTCATGCCATGAAAGATCATGCGCAGGCGGATACCATGACCGTTCAAAGGAGGACGAGATGAGCAACCCCCTGAGCAACCCCCCGAGCAATTCCTTGCGGAAGACCTTGTTGTTGAGTGCTGTCCTGGCCTTTTCCTTGCCCGCTTTCGCGGTACAGGATCAGGCTATTTCCGAGGATTCTCTCGGTTTGTACAATTCCAGCGTCTATGAAGTGCTTGATCCTGCCGTCATCGATTATGCCGGCGGTGATCCGGGGACTAACAAGCGCGCACCCAAGTCGTATCACACAGCGCCGCCGATGATTACGCATAGCACGGTGGATATGGTTCCGATTACGCGTGACTTTAATTTGTGCAAGGATTGCCATGTGCAGCCCGATTTGCTCAAACAGAAAATCACGAAAGGGATGGCTATCCCCGCGCCAGTGAGTCATTATACTAATGTGAAGGCAGGTGCTTTACACATGGGACGTTGGAACTGTACACAGTGTCATCGTGAGCAAGCCAATGTAAATGTGTTGGTGCAAAGCACGTTCAAGAAAGCAAAGTGATTCGTTAGACGGTGATTTTGTAAAGGCGGATGAGCGGCGTGCTCTCCGTCTTTTTTATTTCATTGCCTATTACCGACATTTGCTTATAACCGAC
>CAYWXO010000075.1:3082-12383 GCA_964462255.1 uncultured Thiobacillus sp.
GCTGCATTAGCATCACGCGGTCCAAGGATCACTTGTTTGGCCGGCGATATGGTTGAAATAGCATGTTTGAAAATGGCTTGCACGGCTTGATCATTGCCGCGCAACAACACCATATATTGATCAAATGACTCAATTTTTCCAACGAGTTTGATTCCGTTCACCAGAAATACGGAACAGTGCATGTGTTCCTTACGCAGTGTGTTCAGAAACTGGTCTTGCAGATTTTGGCGTTCGCTCATGAGGGGTATCTTCTTTGTGAATTTGTAGTGTTAAGTTGCGCACTGATAATAGCATGCGATGCAGTCTTTTGGCTTTGTCCTTTGTCTGTTAACGCTGCCATTTCTTTTTATTCGGCTTGATAGTTGGATAGAATTTCCCCATTTAACCAACAAGTAAACCACTCGATTCGACTGATATGAAATACAAAGACTATTACAAGACGCTAGGCGTGCCGCGCGATGCTAAGCCGGAAGAGATCAAAAAAGCTTATCGACGTTTAGCGCGTAAGTATCATCCCGATGTTTCCAAGGAATCCAGCGCAGAGGAACGGTTCAAAGAGGTGAATGAAGCGAATGAAGTGCTGGGTGATCCGGAAAAACGTAGCGCTTACGATCAACTGGGCAGTAGTTACCGTCCGGGGCAAGAGTTTCGGCCGCCGCCGGGATGGGGCGGGCGTGCCGGCTTTTCCGGACAGGGTGATGCCGCTGGCATGGATTTTTCTGATTTATTTGCGCAAATGTTTGGCGCAGAGCGGGCTGCCGGTATGAGCGGTGCGGGGCGGCGTCGCGCGCCGCAGCGTGGTCAGGACGTAGAGGCGACCCTGACGGTGATGTTGGATGAAGCTTTTCATGGTTGTGAAAAACAAATCACGCTTTCGGGCGGCGGCGCACAGCGGAGCGTTAAATTGCGCATTCCAGCGGGGTCGATGCCTGGCAAACGTCTGCGTTTGGCTGGCAAGGGTAATCCTTCGCCGATGGGTGGCGCGTCTGGCGATCTTTTGCTGACTTTGCAGCTAAATTCACATGCTTTGTATCGCTTGGAGGGCAAGGATATTTATTTGGATATGCCGATTGCGCCTTGGGAGGCTGCGCTGGGTTGTACGTTGACGGTGCCGACGTTGAGCGGCAATTTGCGTCTCAAAGTGCCCGCCAACGCACGTAGCGGGCAAAAACTCCGGTTAACTGGGCGCGGTATGCCAACCAGCGAAGGGACCGGTGATTTTTTTGTGCAACTGTTGATTGTGTTGCCGCCGACCTTGAGCGATGAGGAAAAATCGCTGTATGAGCGTTTGCAGTCAATATCCAGCTTCAACCCACGCCCAACCTTTCCTAGCGAATAGGTTTGATTGATTCCAATTGGGGGTCTGTTAGCGATAAACGCAGCATGTCGGCGTGTTGTTCCAGGCGAACTTTGCGGAGCGCATTCATGCCGAGCAAAGCTTCGCTGGTGAGATTAGGCAAAATACCGACAACCGTGTTGGTGAGGCGGAATGGGCCAAATTCCAGCTCATCAACGCGACTGCTGCAGCCTTGTACTGTGCCATTTGCTGTGCGGAATTGGGTGCGGGTGTCGCAGCCCAGGCCGATGCGGGTGGCCAGTTTTTGTGAGATGGCGACGGTACTGGCACCGGTGTCGATTAAAAAGTGGACTGGTTCGCCTTGAATAGTACCGTCGATATGGAAGTGGCCATCACGGGAGCGATTCAGTTCGATCTGATCCGTGCCAATGACTTGTGCTGGCGGCGCTTCTTGCCGTAAAAAAAATCCGTAAAACAACAGGCCCAGTCCCAGCCAGATGCCGGCATGCAGAAAAACGCCACCGAGCCTGTTCATTGCATTTAACTTGGCTTAACGCCGTTTAATCGCGGCGAATTTTCTTGCTGGTCACCATTTGTTCAACCACCTTGCTGGCCCAGTCACGCGCGCCCAAACCAAAGGCGATAGCAAAGGCGAGGCCGATGGCACCAAAGGCGATAATGAACGCGGCGGTTAGTAACTCGTTGGCAATTTGCAGTTGCTCCATGGCGATGAAAAAGACGAAAACCATCATCGCGTATTCTGAGAATGTGGACACCGCCAGCGCGCCGGTGAATTCCATATTGGACAGCCAGGCAAAAACCAAACGGTTGATGAAGCGGGCGAGAATGGTGCCGAAGACCAGGACTAAAATTGCAACAATAACGTTAGGGATGTAGAGGACAACCTTGTTGAATAGATCCGCCACCATCTGCAGGCCGAGCGAATTGGCGACGGTGACAATCATGACCAGTATGATCAGCCAGTAAATTAGATTGCCGATCAAGGCGGTGACGGAGATGTCGAGGTCAGCGTGCTTCAAGAAGGCTTCCAACCCTGATCGTTCGGTTGCGCGATCGAATTTCACTAATTTGAGCAGGCGCATCATGCCGCTGCGCGCGAGTTTGGCCAACATCCAGCCGACCACCAGCGCAATAATTGCCCCGAGCAATTGCGGTAAGAAGCTGGCCAGTTGCGTCCAGAAAGAGGTGAGCGATGAGACGAATATGTCGATTTGTTCCATGATGAACTCCAAATAATGGGCTGAGCTGAATGATAACTGATGCAGATTACAACAATTGTTCCCGCGTGATGATGAACACGGTTCCTGAGCCGCCTTCTATCTCCGGCCAGGTTAAGTCTAGCTGCGGAAAAGCGGCTTCTAGTTCAACGCGATTGTGGCCGATTTCTACCGCTAACAAACCACCGGGGTTGAGGTGACGTGCGGCTTCTTGCAGGATGAGGCGCGTTGCATCCAGGCCATCCAGGCCGGAGCCCAGGGCCAGTGAAGGTTCATGGCGATATTCGGCGGGCAGGGTGCCTACGCTTTCTGCGTTGACATAAGGTGGGTTGCAGGCGATTAAGTCGTATGTCATGCCGGCCAGGGGGGCAAATAAATCGCCTTGGTAGAGCGAAATACGGTCTTCCAGGCCGTAATCTGCCACATTGTGATTGGCCACTTCCAGGGCTTCGGCAGATAAATCCACCGCGTCGATATCAGCTTCCGGGAAGGCTTCCGCCAGCAAAATCGCCAGGCAGCCGGAGCCGGTGCATAAATCCAGCGCACGCAAAACGTTTTCTGGATCGGGTAGCCAAGGGTGCATTTGTTCGAGAATCATCGGCGCGAGAAAGGAACGCGGCACGATGACGCGCTGATCGACAAAAAATCGGTAGCCTTGCAGCCAGGCTTCTTGCGTGAGATAGGGCGCAGGCATACGGTCGTTGATGCGACGTTCCAGCATTTGCGCGATGCGATTGCTTTCTGTTGGCAGCAGGCGGGCATCCAGAAAGGGGTCGAGGCGATCCGGCGGCAGATGTAGCGTGTGCAAAATCAGATAAGCGGCTTCATCAAAGGCGTTATTGCTGCCATGGCCGAAAAATAACTCGGCCGCATTAAATCGTGAGACGGCATAGCGCAGCCAGTCACGCAGCGTAATTAGGGAGGCGGTGTCTTGGCGGTGCATGGTTTTTTCCTTTATGAACCCATCGCATAGAGGGCGGGTGGATAAACGTGGTGTTGCGGTATTGCTGTATTTTCCACGTCCAGATTAAAAAAAGCGCATTTTCAGGCTGGAAAATTTCGTGTCCTTACGCCAAGCAGTTTGAAAGACAGCGGGTTGGCCGTGGGTGACCAATGGGTGACAGTTTAAAGGGGCGGGGCTACCATCCACAATTTGTTCAAGGGAGAAGGTGATGAAAGTTTTAGTCACGGGGGCCGCTGGTTTCATTGGCATGCATGTTGCACAGCTTTTGCTTAAGCGGGGTGACGAGGTTGTTGGTATTGATAATCTCAATGATTACTATGATCCTAAGCTCAAGTTGGCGCGGTTGGAACAACTGAAACCCTATACTAATTTCAAGTTTGTGCGCGGCGACATTGCCGACCGAGTCACGGTGGAAGATCTGTTTGCAGCAGAAAAATTTAACCGTGTCATCAATTTGGCTGCGCAACCGGGCGTCCGTTATTCGTTAAAAAATCCCTATGCCTATATTCAGACAAATTTAGTCGGCTTTGGCAATCTGCTTGAGGGCTGTCGTCATAACGATGTGGAACATTTCGTTTACGCCAGTAGCTCCAGCGTTTATGGTGCCAATACGCACATGCCTTTTTCGGTGCATGACAATGTCGATCATCCGGTCAGCCTGTACGCGGCCAGCAAAAAAGCCAACGAATTAATGGCACATACTTATAGCCATCTTTATGGTTTGCCAACCACTGGTTTGCGGTATTTTACTGTGTATGGCCCTTGGGGGCGGCCGGATATGTCGCCTTGGCTCTTCACCAGCGCCATTTTGGAAGGACGCACGATTGATGTGTTCAATCATGGCGAGATGCAACGCGACTTTACGTACATCGACGATATCGCCGAAGGTACGGTGCGCGTGTTGGATCGCATCGCAACGCCGAATGCTGAATTTTCCACTGATGCGCCTGATCCTGGCACCAGCTACGCCCCTTACCGGGTTTACAACATTGGCAACAATCAGCCGGTAGAGTTGATGGCGTTTATTAAAACTATCGAAGATTCACTCGGCCAACAAGCCAACAAGAACTTTTTGCCGATGCAGCCGGGCGATGTGGTTGCAACCTACGCCAACATCGACGACCTCAAACGCGATGTCGGCTTTGAACCCAAGACGGCATTAGCGCTCGGTATTCAAAATTGGACTGCTTGGTATCGCAGCTATACCGCTACCTGATTCGTTTTGCCGCGCTTGGGATATCTTGTTCGGACAATTTTCCCGCTCGCATTCCACATAAAGGTGCAGCGCGTGTTCGGCCAGCTTAAAGCCGTGCTGCTGCGCGATGGCATGTTGGCGGCGTTCGATTTCTTCGTCATAAAACTCTTCAACATGGCCGCATTGCACACAGAGTAAATGGTCGTGATGCGTGCCATTGTTGAGCTCATAAACCGCTTTATCGTTGTCGAAATGATGGCGGATCAAAATGCCGGCGTGCTCAAATTGCGTTAAAACGCGATAAACCGTGGCCAGGCCGACATCAATACTTTCGCTGAGTAAGAGTCGATAAACATCGTCTGCTGTCAGGTGACGTCGATCGGATTGCTCAAACAAGGCGAGAATTTTCAGACGCGGGCCGGTGACTTTTAGGCCGAGCGTTTTCAGTTGATTGCTGTTAGTCATGGGGTCTGTTCGTGATGAGTGGCGTGTTGTTGCGCTATCATAACGCGGTTTCTTGCTCGCGGCTTTTTGCTCGCGGCTTACCGATTCGCTACTCTTTTAATCTTGCTCATGCGCCTTTCATTCCTATTACTTCTTACTCTCTTGGCAGGTTGTAGCAGCGGGCTTAGCCCGTTGGAACGCCTCAAACCCCATAAAATCGACATTCAACAGGGCAATGCGCTGACTCAGCAGATGCTCGACAAACTCAAGCTGGGTATGACCCAGTCGCAGGTGCGTTTTATTTTGGGCACGCCGTTGTTGGTCGATCCCTTCCATGTTGATCGCTGGGACTATGTCTATCGCCTGGAAAAAGAAGGCAAAGTGCAGGAAAGTCGGCGTGTCACGGTGATTTTTGAGAATCAGCTTTTGAAAGCGCTGCAAGGCGATGTAACGGCGGCCGCGGTGCCTAGTGTCGTCGTGCCTAATGTCGCCAAGGAGACAAAGAAATGATCAACGTTGCAATTGCCGGCATTTCTGGCCGAATGGGGCGAACCTTGCTTGAAGCCGTATTGGCTGCCGATGATTTGCGCGTCCATGCGGCACTGGACCGCGTGGGTAGCGCAATGCTGGGCAGCGATGTGGGTAGTTTGGTCGGTGCTACGCTGGGGATTAATGTCAGTGCGAATGTCGCCAGCGCATTAACCGGAGCCGATGTTCTGATTGATTTCACCCGGCCAGAAGCGACCTTGCAGCATTTGCAGATCTGCGTAGAACAGAAAGTCGGCTTGATTATTGGCACGACCGGTTTCGATGCTGCCGGCAAGGCCGCGATTGAACAAGCGGCCCTTGCTATTCCGATCGTGTTTGCGCCCAACATGAGTGTCGGCGTGACGCTGGCGCTTAAATTACTGGATATGGCGGCACGCGTGTTGGATGAGGATTTCGATATTGAAATTGTCGAAGCGCACCATCGCCATAAAGTGGATGCGCCTTCCGGCACCGCGCTGCGCATGGGCGAAGTGATTGCAAATGCCTTGGGACGAGACTTGAAAACTTGCGCTATTTATGGCCGCGAGGGTGTCACCGGCGAGCGTGATGGTCGCAGCATCGGTTTTGCTACCGTGCGCGGTGGCGATATTGTGGGTGACCATACCGTCATGTTTGCCGGCATTGGCGAGCGTCTGGAAATTACGCACAAAGCCAGCAGCCGGATGACTTTTGCCTTGGGCGCGCTGCGTGCTTCGCGTTATCTCGCCGGCAAAACGCATGGATTGTTCGATATGCAGGATGTACTGGGCTTGAAATAGAGTTGAGCTGGGCTTGAAATAGAGTTGAAACACCGTGCTGCGCTGACGATAGAAGATATTTCGCGCGCAGCAGAATCCGGAGATTTACAGGTTGGTTTTGGGTAACCGCTCTAACGCCGCTTCAATTTCATGCTCGGGATAAGCGAAATCTTCCAGTTGGCCAGAGAAATAGCGGTCGTAAGACGACATATCAAAATGGCCATGGCCGGAGAGGTTGAAGAATAAGGTCTTCGCTTCGCCGGTTTCCTTGCAGCGCAGGGCTTCATCCAAACAAGCGCGAATGGCATGACAGGATTCTGGCGCGGGGATGATGCCTTCCGCACGTGAGAAAGTGACGCCCGCTTCAAAGGTGGCGATTTGCGGCACGGCAATCGCCTCAATCAATTTTTCATGATAAAGCTGCGATACCAGCGGTGAATCGCCGTGGTAACGCAAGCCGCCGGCGTGAATACCTGGTGGCATGAAATCATGGCCGAGGGTGTACATCAACATCATCGGCGTCAGGCCAATCGCATCGCCGAAATCATAGGCGTAATGACCGCGTGTTAACGTTGGGCACGACGTGGGTTCTACGGCGATTAAACGTGTATTTTGTGCGCGTGGATCAGCGGCGGCCTTGTCGGCAAGGAAGGGGAAGGCGGTGCCGGCAAAATTGGAGCCGCCGCCACAACAGGCAAACACCATGTCAGGGTATTCACCAATTTTATCAAACTGTTTTTTCGCTTCCAGGCCAATGATGCTTTGGTGATGACACACATGATTCAACACCGAACCCAGCGCGTAATTGGTATCTGGCCGGTTGGCCGCTTCTTCCACTGCTTCTGAAATGGCCACGCCAAGGCTGCCGTTGGAATCGGGATCCAGCTCAAGAATTTTGCGGCCTGATACGGTATTGGCTGTGGGGCTGGCGAACACTTCTGCTCCCCAGGTTTGCATCATTGAACGGCGATAGGGTTTTTGGTCGTAAGAAATTTTTACCATATAAACACGGACATCAATGCCGAACATTTGTCCGGCCAAGGCGAGTGAACAGCCCCATTGACCAGCACCGGTTTCGGTGGCAAGCCGTTTGATGCCGGCTTGTGCGTTGTAATACGCCTGCGCAATTGAGGTATTCACCTTGTGCGAACCGGCGGGTGATACCCCTTCATATTTGTAATAAATCTTGGCCGGTGTGCCCAACATGGCTTCCAGGCGATGGGCGCGGAACATGGGCGATGGGCGATACAGGCGATAAGCTTCGCGTACCGGTTCGGGAATCGGAATCCAGCGTTCAGCAGAGACTTCTTGCTCAATCAGCGCCATCGGAAAAATGGCGGTCAGCGCTTCCGGGCCAATCGGTTTGCCATCCGGGCCTAAGGGTGGCGCGGGTTTGTTGGGCATGTCTGCCACCACGTTGTACCAGTGGGTGGGGATGTCATTTTCTTCAAGCAAAATCTTGGTTTGCGGCATTACGGTCTCCGAAAAAAGGTGTGTTGTGTTGCATTCTGCGTTTGTTTAGTTTCATAGCGCAGCGGGCAAACTATACTCGCGCACTCTGTATTCTGACATTGACGACGCATCAACTTATTGCCATGAACACGCTTGATTTGACTGAACATACGCTTGACTCGCACGACGAATACCAAGGCCGCTTGCTACACGTAAAAAAAGACCGTGTACGCTTGCCGGATGGCAAAGAATCGGTGCGTGAATACATTGTCCATCCCGGTGCTGCTGTCATTTTGCCGATGTTCGATAACGGCGATATTTTGCTGGAGCGCCAGCATCGCTATCCGCTACATCGGGATTTCCTTGAACTTCCCGCTGGGAAATTTGACCCGAATGAAGATGAGCTAATTTGCGCACAACGGGAATTGCAAGAAGAAACGGGTTATTTGGCGCGTGAATGGCGCACGTTGCCGACGTTTTATCCTTGTATTGGTTATTCTGATGAACGCTTGGTCTATTTTCTGGCGCGCGACCTGGAATTCAGCGGCGAAAAAAGGGATGAAGATGAGTTTCTGGAGATACTGCGCGTACCGTTCAGTGTCGCCTTGGCGATGGTGGGCGATGGCCGCATCGATGAAGCCAAAACCGTGATGGGACTCTTGTGGTTTGCTCGTTTTGGCCAACAGGCTGTCGACAATCAGTCGGCTTTGGATAATTGACGTATGCATGCATCAGCAAAAAAGCTGCATAAGCTGCAAACGCTGGAACAACTTGCCGTTGCGGTGGCTGAATTTGGCCGTGCGCGCGATTGGCATCTTTATCACACGCCGAAGAATTTGACCGCTGCGTTGATTGTTGAAGCGGCGGAATTACTAGAGCCATTTCAATGGTTGACGCCGGAACAAAGTTTGAATTTGCCGGCCGCCAAGAAAGAAGCGGTGCGGCAGGAAATGGCCGATGTATTGATTTATCTGGTCAGCCTGGCTAATTGTCTTGAAGTTGATTTGTTGGACGCTGCGGAAGCTAAGTTGGCGATCAATGCTGCAAAATATCCGGTTGAAAAGGCGAAGGGCTCTTGCGCCAAATCGCATGAACTTTAATTTGAACTTTAATTGAAATTACCTACTTTAATACTTAAATGACTCCATTTAAACACCATTTGTTTTTCTGCCTTAATCAACGTGAAGATGGGGCCGCCTGTTGTGCTGATCACAATGCCGAAGCCATGTTTCAACATGCCAAGAAGAAAGCCAAGAAGCTGGGCTTGCATGGCCAGGAAGGCAACTGTCGCGTGAATCGCGCTGGCTGTTTTGATCGCTGCGATGAAGGCCCGGTTTGCGTGGTTTATCCGGATGCCGTCTGGTACACCTATGTTGATGCGGCGGATATTGATGAAATTGTTGAATCACATTTGCGTGACGGCAA
>CAYWXO010000075.1:12483-13884 GCA_964462255.1 uncultured Thiobacillus sp.
GATTTGAGCGTTTAAGGATTTGAAAAAGTTGAAATTGCGTATTAAAGGTCCGGTCGGGGCCATTGAGACGGTGATTGAAACACCGTCTGTTCCGCCTGTTGGATTAGCGTTGATTGCGCATCCGCATCCGTTAAAAGGTGGCAGCCTGGATAATAAAGTCGCATGGACTTTGGCGCGCGCGGCGTTGGCCTGCGGTTTGGTTGCCGTGCGGCCCAATTTTCGGGGCGTGGGTGAGAGTGCAGGCCATTTTGATCACGGTATTGGCGAAACTGAGGATTTATTGGCGGTCGCGGCGGCGGTGAGTCAACATTACGGCGCATTGCCGTGGACATTGATGGGTTTTTCCTTCGGCGCTTATGTGCAGCATCGGGTCGCTAAACGGCTGGCGGCCACTCGCTTAATTATGGTCGGCCCGGCAGTTTCGATGTATGCGTTTGAAGCGAGCCCAGTGAGCGCCGCTTCAATGCCCCCTTCGACCATTTTGCATGGTAGCGAAGATGAGGTGATTCCACTGGCCGCCGTTAAGGAATACGCCGAAGCACAGGCGATACCTTTGATCGTCCTTGCCGGCGCAGGCCATTTTTTTCACGGTCGGTTGCGTGAATTACAAACGCAGGTTGCAGCACTTTGCGGTTCGCCTGGTGATCTATGCGCAGCCGTGACTCAAGCTGGAAGCGCTGGTGAATAAAAAAGGGCCGCAAGGGAAACCCCCGCGGCCTTTGTTACGGTAATATACGATCAATCTGCGTACAGTTTTTCCCGACGTTCATGCTTCTCTTGGGCTTCGATGGATAGTTCGGCGGTGGGGCGTGCCAGCAGGCGTGGCAAGCCAATCGGGTCGCCGGTTTCCAGGCAATAACCATATTCACCTTCGTCAATGCGAAGCAGGGAGGTGTTGATTTTCTTGAGCAATTTACGTTCGCGGTCGCGCACGCGTTGCTCCAGAAGGTTTTCTTCCTCAACGGTGGCGCGGTCGTTGGGGTCGGCAAAAACTTCGTTCTCTTTCATGTGTTCGCCTGTTTCACGCGCGCTGTCGATAATATCATCACGACTCTTTACCAGTTTGGCCCTGAAGTAGGCAAGCTGAGATGCGTTCATGTAATCTGACTCGGGCATGGCCAACAGTTCTTCATCGCTTTGTGGGATGTAGATCGTTTTTTTGCGGGATTTTGTCGCACGTGCAACCGGTGCTTTGGCTTCATTTGCTTTCACTTCCACTGGTCTGCTTGCAACAATCGCGGGTTCTGCGGGTTGTGGCGGCTCAGTTTTTTCTTGCACTTCCTTAACAGGTGCAATTTGGGTGGCGGCTACTTTATCTTCAGTGGGCGTGGCCGGCTCAACCTCACTTTCTACGGGTACTTCTGCGGCAGATTTTGACTTGCTCGCTTTAATGGTAACGGG
>CAYWXO010000076.1:0-4913 GCA_964462255.1 uncultured Thiobacillus sp.
ACCTAGGCCAGTTGATTCAAGAAAATGATGTGAACCTGGCAGCAAAAGACAGTTTTCCGGCCGAGGCGTTGGCGTATCGGGACTTGCAGGCGCTAGAAGATTCCTTGCAGGATTGGGTGACGTTTCCTGATTTGGCCAATAAAACAGTGGTTGGCATTGGCGGCAGTTTTAGTGCCGGCAAATCACGTTTTCTGAATACGCTGCTGGGTGTCGCGCTGTTACCCGAAGCGCTAGAGCCGACCACCGCCATTCCGACTTTTCTGACCGGCGGCCAACGCGCGTCCATCGTGGCCTTGAATGCCTTTGACCATTCGGTTGAGATTGATGCCGCCGCTTTGGATGCCATCAGCCATCGTTTTCATGAGCATTACAAAAAAACGTTGGGCGAAGAAGTTGGCTTTGCCCACATTTTGAAGTTATTGATGCTGCATCGGCCTGATTTTCCCTGGCAAAACCTGGCATTTTTGGATACGCCCGGTTACAGCAAGGCCGAGGCTGCCGAGCAAACCTATACCGATGCGAATGTCGCGCTACGTCAACTCGCGGAAGCGGATGTGCTGGTCTGGCTGGTCAACGCCAAGAATGGCAGCATCCGTCAGGACGACATCTCGTTTTTGCGTTCGCTGGGCCATGCCCAACCGCTGTTTGTCGTTGTCACACAGGCCGATCTGGTCGGCAGCAGCCGCATCGAGGCCATATTGCAAGCGGTACGGGATTCTTTTAGTCAGGCCGGCATTGCAATCGTCGGCTTGATGGCTTGGGCTGCACCGCTGTCACAACTGGCCGGGAGCCGCGTGGCCGGCGATGATTTCATGGCGTGGCTTAATGCGTTGAATCTCAAGCCCAAGCGCACCGCCAAGCGGCGGACCTGTACACGAATTTTGAGCGGGCATATTTTGCACAACAGCACGGCGCTGCAGGCAAACAAGGTGCAGTTGGCCACGCTGAATGAATTGCTTCCGTTGGCGCAAGGGTTGCCAGAGAGCCGGCGGCAGACGCTGAACGGCTTGATCAAGGATTTGCGCCAGGATCAAAGTCGTCTCAGTGCCTTAGTGGGTGAATTTGATCGCCTGAAAGAGCAGATGCTGGCCGCCATTACCGACATTGTCGGCAGCGTCGCTATTGATGAGGATGTGCATCACGGCCGGGAAGCGTTGCTTCAGCTACCCAAGGCAACCTTCAAGCGCCCGCTCAAGGTTGGCCAGCGCTTGAATGCGGCGGTTATATCGATTGAGACTGATCTTAAATGCGTCAAATTGGCGGTGGGCGACGAAAGTACGCCGGTTGATGTGCGGTTCAGCGCGATTCGAGAGGGATTGCAGATTGATCCGCAAAGCTTATTCAACGGAAATCTCCTGCTTTGTGAAGTTCGCGCGCTAGATGATAAACATGTCACACTTGCCTTTTTTCAGCATTAATCCCAAGGAATTTACACTATGAACCCCTACCACGCTTTGTTAAGCCAACTGGCACCGGTTAAAGACTGGCTTGATGCAACGGACTGGCCTGATCTTGAGCAAAGCGTCAAACAGCTTGACGTCAATCTGGCGATGGCGCGGGAGGCAGACCGGAATCTGCGGATTGCGGTGGTTGGTCAGATGAAGGCAGGAAAATCCTCCTTTTTGAACGCGGCGTTTTTTGGCTTTGATCTGCTGCCCAAGGCGGATACACCGATGACCGCCGCACTGACGCGCATTGCCTATGCAGAAAAACCGCGGGCGGAGGTCGTTTTCTACGATGCTGACGATTGGGCCGACATGCGGGCCAAGGCCGATGAATACCATCACCAATATGAAAAGGTTAAGGCCAGGCTAGTAGAAGATTCAATGGTAGCGAGCCATGAAATCATTGATGCGCAAATTAGCGAGGCGCTGCGCGCGGCGCAAGACGGCGTGCAGCGCATTCAAGCGCAAGGTTTAATCGTTGAAGATTTTCTTGGTAAGCGGCAAAGCATCAGCAATCTGAACTCGGCCCGGGAGATTGCCCGTGCTCTGCACGACTACGTTGGGGTTGGCGGCAAGTTCACCGCAATAACCAAAATGACTGAGCTTTATGTTGACGACGCGCGTTTCAAGGATATTGAGGTATTCGACACGCCCGGCTTTAATGATCCTGTCGTTTCGCGGGGGGAGTTAACTAAGAATTTTCTCGGTCAGTGCGATGTGGTTTTTCTGTTATCCACTGTGAGCCAGTTTTTTGCCCATGCCGATCTTCAGTTGCTACGTTCGCAATTGTCAGCAGCCGGTGTGAGTAGTCAAGCCGTTATTCTGGTGGGCACCCAGCGCGATGTGGCACTACGCCAAGACCGCGGCATTGCCACCCAGGCGCGCCAAATGGTTGCTAATTTTCCGCCAGATAAGCAAGCCGCCGCCGCTGTGGCGGCGATGATTCATGTGCTTGGGGAGCGGATGAAAAAGCATGTTCAGGCAACGCTCGCCCAGCATTTACGGCATCCGCAACTGGATGACAACTCACGCGTTATCTTGCGGGCAGTTCAACAAGCCGACCCTGTTTTTATTTCGTCCTGGAGCTGGATGCTGGCCGAAAATATACAAAATTTAGCCAAAGACGACCAAGATCAGTTGGCCGCTTTGTGCCGCGATACTGGCTTCAACTTTGATGCAGATAGCTTGCGCGAACTGTCCAATATTCCTGCGCTACGCAAGAGGGTTACCGATCAACGTGAGCGCAAGGATGAATTGCTGGCAGAAAAAGAGCAAAACCTGATCAAGGCGGCCCGCAGCGATATGGCCGGCAAGGTGGAAAAACTCGTTGCAACCTTGCAGAAACGAATCCAGAAGGTAGAAAACGACGCTATCGACAATCTGCGGCGGAATAAGGCCGATGCAGAAAAACGCATCAACGGCGGACGCAGCAAGCTGGAAACGGTTTTTGAAAGTTACGTGCTAAAGGCGCAGAAAAATTTCGCGCTGCTGAAGACCGAAATTAAGGGGGCGGCATTAAATTACAGCCAGATTGCGGTGCAAAAAGAAACAAAATCGGAAGCCTACGAAGTTTCAACCTCGCATTGGTATAAACCTTGGTCATGGGGCGGCTCTGAAACGCGCTACCGGGAAGTGGTTACCATCAATGCCAGTGCCCAAGATGCCATCGAAAATCTGAATCGCTTCGCCCTGGAAACCCGCCGTTCCTTGCAGGGTGCCATCATGGATATTGTGAATCTCGTTGAACTGCGTGCAACAGTTTCTCAGGCCGCCATGTCACTTTTTGACACCGGTAGCGCCGATTTCGATGGCGAATATTTGCTTGATCAAGTCCAACGCAGCTTGGGCAAAATCACCCTCCCCGAGATTGATTTCGGTCAGCGTGACTACAGCAGCATGATCGTCAAGCAATTCGGCAGCGGCCTCGTATCAGAATCGAATATCGACGGCTTGCGTCAGGCCCAAAGCGCTGCGCTTGCGGCCATTCTGGCTGACATGGAAAGTGCAGTGGCCAGCAAGACCCAAGAGATTAGCCGGAGCCTGAACACAACCTGCAATACATTTGTGGGCGCGCTGGTTAGCGATCTAAACAAGCAGATGGAGGGGCTTTGCATGGAGATTGAAAATCGAGAGAAGAGTTTGCAGTCCTTGCGGCAAGCGCTATCCGTGCTTGAAGCAGCGCAGAAAACACTGGATTATCATTGCCCCACGCAGCTTCCCATACACTAACCTTCCATCC
Organism: uncultured Thiobacillus sp.; assembly: GCA_964462255.1. Lineage (GTDB taxonomy): Bacteria > Pseudomonadota > Gammaproteobacteria > Burkholderiales > Thiobacillaceae > PFJX01. Next base: position 3,685 of record CAYWXO010000076.1, read on the forward strand.
CTAGCCGTTTTTAGAAAACTCAAACCTCATGCAAACACTGACTGTAGAACTGGGCGCGCGCGCCTATCCCATCCATATTGGCCCTGGTCTGCTGGATCGAGCGGATCTCGTATTGCCGCATTTGTTGCAAAAAAGAGCGGTCATCGTCAGCAACACCGTGGTAGCGCCGCTTTATTTGGATAAATTGACGCAAACCCTGCGCAACGCCGGCGTGCAGGTGGATGCGGTCATCTTGCCGGACGGTGAGATTTATAAAAATTGGGAAACACTCAATTTGATTTTTGACGCCTTACTCAGCCAACGCGCCGAACGTAAAACGACGCTAATCGCGCTGGGCGGTGGTGTCATCGGCGATTTGACCGGCTTTGCCGCCGCTTGCTATCAACGCGGCATGCCGTTTATTCAAATTCCTACCACGCTGTTGGCGCAAGTCGATTCCTCGGTGGGCGGCAAAACCGGCATTAACCATCCGCTTGGCAAGAACATGATTGGTGCCTTCTACCAACCGCAATTGGTGTTGGCCGATACCGATACACTCAACACCTTGCCGGCGCGCGAGCTTTCCGCCGGGCTGGCGGAAGTCATCAAATACGGCTTGATTCGCGATCTGCCCTTCTTGCAGTGGCTGGAAAACAATATGGAGGCTTTATTGGCGCGCGACACCGCCGCGCTGACTTATGCCATCCACCGTTCCTGTGCCAATAAGGCGGAAGTGGTTGCCGCCGACGAACGTGAAGCCGGTCAGCGTGCGCTGCTCAATCTGGGCCACACGTTTGGTCACGCCATCGAAACCGGCATGGGCTATGGCAACTGGTTGCACGGTGAAGGCGTTTCTGCCGGCACTGTGCTGGCGGCGGATTTATCCTGCCGCATGGGGCTGATTTCAAACGCAGAGCTTGAACGTATTGCCACGCTATTTTTACGGGCGGGTTTGCCGGTGATGGCACCCAACTTGGGCTATGAGACTTACATGGAATTGATGGGAATTGACAAGAAAGTGGAAGCCGGCCGCATCCGTTTTGTGCTGTTGCAGAAGCTGGGTAGTGCGTTTGTCAGTGGCACCGCGAACTTCCCGGATTACGCAGCCGAAGCGCTGCGTGCTACCTTGACCGAAGCGGTCGCCCAGAACGCGTCGTAATACACGTAATTAAACGTTATTAGTCAGCAATCAGCGCCACTGCATTGGAAGGCCACCATGTCTGCATCTTCTCCGTACATTGCACCCTGCA
>CAYWXO010000076.1:5013-6111 GCA_964462255.1 uncultured Thiobacillus sp.
CATCCAGAAGCGGCGGCCGCGCCGCGTTCAGAGTTTCAGCGTGACCGTGACCGTATCGTGCATTCCACCGCCTTTCGGCGCCTGGAATATAAAACGCAGGTCTTCATCAATCATGAAGGTGATTTATTTCGCACCCGTCTCACCCACAGCCTGGAAGTGGCGCAGATCGGCCGAACGCTGGCGCGCATGCTGGGGCTGGATGAAGATCTCACCGAAACATTGGCGCTGGCGCATGATCTCGGCCACACGCCGTTCGGTCATGTTGGCCAGGATGTGCTCAATATCTGCATGAAAGAGCACGGCGGCTTTGAACACAACCTGCAATCGTTGCGCGTAGTGGATGAACTGGAGCAAAAATACGCTGAATTTGAAGGTCTCAACCTCACCTTCGAAGCGCGTGAAGGCATTTTGAAACACTGTTCAGTCAAAAATGCCGAGAAACTGGGTGATGTCGGCCGCCGATTTCTCGAAGGTCGGCAGCCGTCGCTGGAAGCGCAGATCACCAATCTGGCCGACGAAATCGCCTACAACAACCATGATGTTGATGACGGCCTCCGCTCTGGCTTGATCACGCTGGAACAGCTTGAGGCGGTAGAAATCTTCGCCCACCATTTGAATGGGGTGCGCAGGCTGTACCCTAATCTCACCGATCGACGCTTAATACACGAAACGGTGCGCCGCATGATTAACACCCTAGTGGTGGATTTGCTGGAACAAACCCGCGCCACTATTGCGCAACATCAACCCAATAGCTTAGAAGACGTGCGCAATTGTCCGCCGCTTGCCGCCTTTAGTGAGGCCGTCTTGTTGCAGCATCGCGAACTCAAACAATTCTTACATCGGAACCTGTATCGGCATTACAAGGTAGTGCGTATGAGCGAAAAAGCGCAACGCCTGCTGCGTGAATTATTTGTCGCGTTCACTAACGAACCGCGCTTAATGCCACCGGAACACCACGCACGCGCTGGCCAAGATCCATACCGTGCGGTGTGTGATTACATTGCCGGCATGACCGACCGCTATGCCATCCGCGAACACAAACGCATTTACGACATCAATGAACTGGCATGAATACGTTGGCATCAATGCCCAATTGCG
>CAYWXO010000076.1:6211-13866 GCA_964462255.1 uncultured Thiobacillus sp.
CATTTACGACATCAATGAACTGGCATGAATACGTTGGCATCAATGCCCAATTGCGCACGCATGTCGAGTGCTAATTGCAACGCTTCCTCCTGAGTTTCTGCTAAGCAGTTGTAATGGCCCATCTTGCGGCCGGGGCGCGCTTCCGCCTTGCCGTAAAGATGCAACTTCACCCCGGCATGCTTAAGCAAAATTGACCAGTCAGGCTGTGCTTTTCCTTGCCAGACATCACCGAGTAAATTGACCATCACCACCGGCGTCAACAAGCGCGGGTCACCTAACGGCAGACCACACAGCGCGCGCACTTGCTGCTGAAATTGATCGGTAGCGCAGGCATCCAGCGTGAAGTGGCCGCTATTGTGCGGGCGCGGTGCCATTTCGTTGAATACGATGCGTTGATCAGCCAGCACGAAAAACTCCACCGCCATCACGCCGACATAATCCAGGCCGTGCGCCAAGCCACCCGCCATGTGGCGCGCAGCGTCGGCAATCGCGGCGTCAACCCGCGCCGGTACGATGCTGATATCGAGAATGCCGTGCCGATGCCTATTTTCAGCCAACGGAAAAAAGGCAATTTCACCGGCCGCATTGCGTGCCAGCACGACGGAAACTTCACGCTCTAGCGGCAAAAAGCCTTCCAACAAACACGGGGCCTGGCCGAATTGGGCAAAAGCCGCGACTAGATCGTCAAAATGATTGATGCGGGCCTGACCTTTGCCGTCGTAACCGAGCCGGCGCGTTTTCAACAATGCCGGCGCGCCAATTTGCGACCAGGCCGTCGCTAGATCGGCTTCGCTTTCGATATTGGCGAAAGCGGCGGTCGTGCAACCGAATTCGCGGGCGCGCGTTTTTTCAGCCAGACGATCTTGCGCAATGGCCAGTGCCTGCGGTGACGGCGCGACTAAACAATGTTTGGCCAGCATTTCCAGGCTACTGGCCGGGACATTTTCAAACTCGGTGGTGACCGCATCGCACAAGCTGCCCATGCGCAGCAAGGCAACCGCATCGCGATAATCCGCTTTCAAGTGCACATCAGCGAATTGCGCGGCCGGGCTGGCCGGGTCCGGGTCTAACACCACGACTTGATAGCCCATTACCTTGGCCGCCATGGCAAACATGCGGCCGAGTTGACCGCCACCGAGTACGCCGAGAGTTGCGCCAGGCAGGATCATGCTGCGTCATCCGGTAATTGGGCGGCGAGCACGCTTGCCGTCTGATCGCGTCTGAATGCCACCAAACGATCCCGAATATCTGGAAACTCTCTTGCTAATAACGCAGCAGCAAACAGGGCTGCGTTCGCCGCGCCGGCAGCCCCGACGGCAAACGTCGCCACTGGAATACCCTTCGGCATTTGCGCAATGGATAGCAGGGAATCAAGGCCAGTGAGAAATTTCGACATCACCGGCACGCCCAGCACCGGCACATGTGTTTTAGCCGCAACCATGCCGGGTAAATGCGCTGCGCCACCGGCTCCGGCGATGATGCAACGCAAACCGCGTGCTTCAGCACTGGCCGCATAATCAAACAGCAGGTCGGGCGTGCGATGCGCCGAAACCACCTGCTTCTCAAAAGGAACATTAAGTTGCTTAAGAATTTGAACGGCGTGCTGCATGGTTTCCCAATCGCTTACGCTCCCCATAATGACGCCAACTACAGCATTATTCATCGGTAAACCCGCAGAAAAAAGTGAGGCCGGCATGATACGGTTCAGCGGCCAACAAAAAAAGAATCGCTTAGAAAGGAAGGGGCGGAAAAGGCAGTGGCGGAAATGGGTGCTTTGCGCCGCTTGCTATTTGCAGCGCAGCGGCTTTTTGAATCACAGCGGCAATCTGCTGTTTGATTCGCGCCAAGGCGGCAGCGTTGTCGGCTTCAAAGCGTAAAACCAGTGCTGGCGTGGTGTTTGAGGCACGAATCAGCGCAAAACCATCGGCATATTCGATACGCAAACCGTCAATGGTGTTGATTTCGCGGGCACCGACAAATTCGCTAGTTGCCACTATGGTCGCCACCAATGCCTGCGCCTCGCCTTCTGGTAGCACGATTTGAAGCTCCGGCGTACACAGCGAATTGGGCAAGGCATTCAACAGCGCTTCGCTATCGGTTTGCTGCGCAAGAATTTCCAGCAAACGCGCCCCGGCGTAAAGCCCATCATCAAAGCCATACCAACGTTCTTTGAAAAAGATGTGGCCGCTCATTTCGCCGGCCAGTAACGCACCGGTTTCCTGCATTTTCGCCTTGATTAAAGAGTGACCGCTTTTCCACATCAGCGGCACGCCGCCATGCTGTGTAATCCAGGTGAACAAATTGCGGCTTGATTTGACATCAAAAATGATGGTCGCCGCCGGATTGCGGCTGAGCACATCCGCCGCAAACAGCATGAGTTGTCGATCAGGAAAGATAATGTTGCCGGCTTTAGTGACCACCCCAAGTCGATCGCCATCGCCGTCAAACGCCAAGCCAATTTCTGCGTCACTCGTCTGCAAGCGGGCAATTAAATCGGCTAGATTGGCCGGAATAGACGGGTCGGGATGATGATGCGGAAAACGACCATCCACTTCGCAATGCAATTCTTCGACGCTGCAACCGAGGGCGCGATAGAGCGCAGGTGCAAACGCCCCGGCGACGCCATTGCCGGCATCGACAATTATTTTCATTGGCCGGGCTAATTTCACATCGCCGCAAATTCGCTGCCGATAGGCGTCAGCAATAGCCTGCTGCTGATAATGGCCGCGCTGTGGCGCATACAGAGGCGCTAAATCGTCGGTATCCAGTTGTTTGTGCAGATTTTGAATGGCGACACCGTGCATCGTAACGCCGGCCAGCACCATTTTGATGCCGTTGTAATCGGGGGGATTGTGCGAACCGGTGACCATGGCAACCGCGTGGCAGCCGAGCTGATGCGCGGCAAAGTAAGCCATTGGCGTGGCAACTTGCCCTAAATCAATCACATTGATGCCGGCATCTTGCAGGCCAGTTGCTAGCGCTGCCGCCAAGTCGGGGCTGGAAAGCCGACCGTCGTAGCCGATGGCCATATCAGTGACCTGCCGCCGCTGTGCTTCGGCACCCAACGCCAAGCCAATGTCATGCACGCCACTGCGGGTCAGCGTCTTGCCGACGATGCCGCGTATATCGTAAGCCTTGAAGATTTCGTTGGGGATGCGTGGCATGGGAAAATCCTTCTCCGTGAAGAAGGATAAGAGCGGGAAAACAAGGGCTTGGAGGAAAAAACAAGGCTTGGAGCAAAAAACAAGGGCTTAGAGTAAAAAACAAGGGCTTAGCCCCTGTTTTGTATCAACCCGACTCAACCACCGGTCAATAAGTGACGGTTTTAGGCGGTTTCGGCTTGTTACTCGGGGCGGGCTTACCAAAGTTTACGTCTTTGATGGGGGAGGCGGGGGCATTGCGTCCTTTGCCGCCGGCAAGCTGGCTATTTTTGGCGTTGTAATTATCCATGAAAGCCATGATCTTATTTAACCGAACCTGACCGGGAATGAACATGACAATTTCACCATTCGGGTCGTAGATGTAGGAGGTTGGATAAAAATCAACTGGGCCAACCTGACGGAACGGGCTGTCTGGATTGCGTCGCGCGCCGCCGGCAACCACGGCATGAAACTCAATGCCATGCCGAGTTGCGGTTTCTTTTACGATGTTTTCATCCGGGCCGTAATCAAGGCCAACGCCAATGACGACAAAATCGCTGCGCTTGTTGAGTTCATTGAGTGTAGGTACTTCCACCCAGCAAAGTGGACACCACGGAGCCCAAAAATTCACCAGCACCCATTTGCCTTTGAAGTCGGACAGTTTCAGCGTCTTACCTTGAACATCGGTGAATTCAAAGTTAATGGCTTTTGATTCTTGAGCATGAACCGACAAGCTCAAAAGCGTGGCCATCCCCATCAATAACGCACTCAGCAAAATTTTACGCATTGCAAATACCCCTTTCTATCTCATGTGCGCGAAGGCGCAGCGCTTGTTCAAGCTTTGGTTTAAGCCGTGATTCATTATCGACCGCACTATGCAGCGCTTGAATGAAACATTTGAATCAGGCATCCCGCATCGTCATGTAGTACTGAATTTTCATGGTGATGGCAGACCCTGCCACGATGCCAAAGAATACGACGAATGAACTAATTGCCAAAGTAGAAACGCCGGTTACCGCTTGACCGATCGTGCAACCCATGGCGGTTATGCCACCAAATCCCATTAAAACCGCGCCAACAATGTGACGGAACATGTCTTGTGGCGAATTGAAGTACTCCCAGCGGAAACTGCGGCTCAGTAATGAGTAGATAAATGAGCCGATGACCACGCCGAACACACTCGCCACGCCAAAAGTGACGGTTTTATCGCGCCAATAAGCCCAAAGATCCATGGTGTAAGCCAGCGGGCCGACGAAAGTCATCGATTCGGGGCCTTTTGAATCTGTGCCCAGGTAAGCCAGTTCCATGGTTTCCGGGTTTTCGCCAAAGCCGACATAGCCGGTTACATACCATCCGGCGGTAACCACGCCGCCCACAACCAAGCCAGCCAGCAGATTGTCTTTGCTCGCGCGGAATTCTTTGTTGATAAAAACGAAGATGAAGATTGCCAAAGCAATGACCAGCGCGAGCGAAAGCTGTGCCGTTTTATCGGCCAGACCGAGCAGTGCCGGCAATGTTTGCAGGCCATCAAGATGCAGGGTGAATAGATCAATGCGCAGCACACTATCGACAAACATGCGCAGAATTCCGTTCATGGTGACCAGCGCGCTATAGCCCAGAAACAAGAACACCACGACAGATTTGAGATTGCCCCCGCCCAAGCGAACCAGTGTGCGTTGGCCACAACCGCCAGCCAGCGTCATGCCTACGCCAAACGTCAGGCCGCCGACCAAGGCGGCAAGCCAATAAACGGTGCCGCGTGTGTAGAACGCTTGGCCAAGATCAACATAACCGAAATAGGAGAGTAAATGGGTTCCCAGGATAGCCAAGCCAATGCCGAGTAACCAGGCACGCATGCGGCCCCAATCACTCATGTTGACGATATCGGACACGGCACCCATGGTGCAAAAGCTGGTTTTATTGGCCATAAAACCAAAAATCAGCGCTAAAAAAAAGCCGGCCCATGCAACAACCAACGCGGGATTTTCTACGACATCCATCGATATTTCTCCTGGTAGGGTAGTACAGTCTTAATAGGGGTGCAGCAGTTTGATGCAATTTAACGTACCGCTACATCTTTTACCGTTAATTCATAAACAAGCAACATGAACCATGACAGGATTATTAATGGCCTGCACAGGGCTGGCAATCAATCATTCACAATAATGCGTCGGGTCCGTTATGCCAGCGTGCTCAAAACCTTGCTGACGCAGACGACACGAATCACAGCGGCCGCAAGCGCGACCAAGTTGATCCGCCTGATAACAGGAAACGGTCAAACCGTAATCGACCCCCAAACTGACGCCCAATCGAATAATCTCAGCCTTGGTCATATCAATCAACGGCGCACGCACGGCGATGGGCGCACCGTTAATTGCGCGTTTCGTTGCCAAATGCGCCAAACGTTGAAATGCATCGACAAAATCTGGCCGGCAATCCGGATAGCCAGAATAATCCAGCGCATTAACGCCAATGTAGATGCTGTCAGCATCCAGCACCTCGGCCCAGCCGAGTGCGAGCGAAAGCATGATGGTATTGCGTGCCGGCACATAGGTCACCGGAATGCCGGCGCTAGCGTGTTCGGGCACGGCGATGGAATTGTCCGTTAATGCGGAGCCGCCAAAAGCGCCCATGTCGAGCCGCATGATGCGATGTTCTTCGACGCCGAGAGCGTGTGCAACCTTGCACGCGGCGTCCAACTCAGCATGATGACGTTGGCCGTAATCCAGACTGAGCGCATAACAAGTCAGGCCATCTCGGCGCGCTAAAGCCAATGTGGTAGCGGAATCCAGTCCGCCGGATAACAATACGACTGCTCGACTCATTGTTTTTCCTCTGCGCCCTTTCCTTAGCGACCTCTCGCCTCTTGCCAAAGAATTTTGTGCAATTGAATTTGCATTCTGACCGGCAGGCCATCGCGCAATATCCATGCCGCCAGAGCGGAAGCATCTAGCACGCTCCACGCCGGGGAAAATAATACCGGGCAGTGCTGCGTCAAATGATGTTCCTGCAGTACCTGCTTAGCCCAGAGATAATCTGCCTCGTTAACCAGCACAAACTTGACTTCATCGCGCGGTGTGAGCAAGGCTAAATTCGCCCAGCAGTTGCGATCGGCTTCTCCTGAAGCGGGGGTTTTTACATCAACAATACGCGCTACACGAGGATCCACTGTAGCGACCTCCAGCGCGCCGCTTGTTTCCAGCGAGACATCAAAGCCGGCATCGCACAAGGCGGTCAGCAGGCTATGACAGGGTTTTTGCGCCAGTGGCTCGCCGCCGGTTACAGTGACGTGACGAGTAGGAAACGTCTGCACTTGCGCAACAATAGCGTCGATAGTGAGCCAATTTCCGCCGTGAAAAGCATATTCAGTGTCGCAATAACTACAGCGTAGCGGACAGCCGGTCAGCCGTATAAACACGGTGGGTAAACCCACGCGGCTTGCTTCTCCCTGCAATGAGAAAAAAATCTCATTGATGCGTAGTCGCTGATCAGTCAAGGCTGTTGATTTATTCAATGGTAACAAGCAGTTTCTTGCCGTTTTCAGCCGCCTTGCTGGACGGATGCTTGCTGATCAGCTGGGTCAGTATGTCGCGTGCAGCCGGCCGATCATCCATTTGAATTTGTGCGCGGGCCAGTGAAAGCATCGCGTCAGGCACCTTTTGGCTATTAGGGTATTCTTTTAATAAACGACGATAGCTATCCGCTGCGCCAGTGAAATTAGACTGGCCGGTAACGTGCGAAATACCGATCCAATAGAGTGCATTAGCCGCTAACTTTCCATCAGGATATTGTTTGATAAAATCATTAAAGGCGTTGATCGCATCGGCGTATTTTCCGGTTTTGATGAAGTTATGCGCAACTTCATAGGCCCGCGCTTCAGATTCGGGGTCCACGCTGTTGAGGGGCGAGCTGGTGAGCGAAGTGCTTGGCTGAGTATTGGTTGATTGCGCACTGGTTGATTGCACACTGGTTGGTGGAGTGGTGATAAGCGGCGCGGAGGCGACGTTAATAGCCGGGCCAGCAATCAAGGTTTTTGAGGTTTGCAAGCGAACCGCGTCGTAAGGGGCGGGAATCGGTCGGCTGGCAACTTCTTTAATGCGTTCATCCAGATCGATATATAAATCGCGGGCGCGCTTATCGGCTGTCTCTTGGCGATGCGTTTGCTCTTCTTGCAAACCACGCAAATAAGCGACATCAATTTTTAACGCATCCAATTGATTCATCATGCCAATCAAGCCTTGATTCTGTAGCAAGGCTTCTAGCTTGGAAATGCGTTCATTTTGTGATTGCACGACCAAGTTCAGCTCAGAAACGCGCGCAATAGCGTTTTGCAATGGGTCGGCCAACACCGGCTTTGCCATCAGACTGGCACTGATTAATAAGGGAATCAGTAAAATGACAGAAGGAAATTTCATGGGGGAGATTATGTGGGGGATTGTGTGGAAGTTTATTGGAAAGGTCATTGGAAAGGTCATGACTTGATTACTCGCCTTGATACAAAATTTCAGTACGGCG
>CAYWXO010000077.1:0-13814 GCA_964462255.1 uncultured Thiobacillus sp.
TTGCAAGTGGTGGAGAAATAGATTTTGAATCCGGAGCATCTTTAAAAATTGCTGGCACCGCAGTTACCGCAAGCGCAGCTGAACTAAATATTATAGACGGAGTTACAGCAGACAAAGATGAAATCAATAAGCTTGACGGAGTAACAGCCGGGACTGTAACTGCAAGCAAAGCTATCGTAGCAGGAGCAAATAAAAATGTTGATGTCTTAGCAATTGCTGATCTGAAACTTGGTGCAGGCGCAGGGACCTCAATTACAGCGACAGCTACAGAAATTAATAAGCTTGCCAGCGCAGGCGCAAAAGTTGCAAGTGGTACCCAGCAGGCTCATGTAGCAAATATTTCTGAAGTTGAAGCAGTTATGTCAGCAGCAGAAAGACAGGCCTTTAATGCTGTTCTTACAGCACTGGAAGCTTTTGGAATAAATTTAACCTCTTAAGGTGGTGGATTAAATGGCAAAAATAATGGTTGGTGATAGTCATAGAATTGTTGCGGTTGAAGCGCTTACCCCTGATAGCCAGTTAAGCACAAATAGTTATGTAGTTTTAACCGGATCAGAAATTGATGTGAGGCCTTGGAAATCATTATCTTACACGATCTTGGTAGCAACTAATGATATCACTTGGGAAGTTTATGGTGCAAACAGACTGGATTATTCTGATGAAGTAATTGTTCAGGCTGGTGCAAGTGTTGCTGCAGGTGCCGGAAGTTCTTATGCTGTGGCTCAGGCTCCTTACTCTTACTATAGAGTAAAAATCAAAAGTACTGCAGGCGGTTCTCATGGCACTGCAGGGCTTTATGGTATAGCGAAAGGATAGAATATGAAAATAATAATGGAAACATGTGCAATGGGTCCAGGAATATCAAATTTACCGGGCAAAACTTATGATATTGACCCTAAAACAGCTAAATTATGGGCCGAAGGACGTTATTGTAAGCTACTTGAAGAGCCAAAAGAGACTGAAATTGAGGCTAAAACAGAGCAAATAGAGCCTGAAAAAGAGGTTTTTGAACCCATAATTGAGACAGAAATGCTTGAAATTCAAGAAAAAGCAGTGCTTAAAATGCCTGTAAATAAAGTTATTGCTAAGAAGAAAAAGAGGTAAAAATGACAGTAAGCGCATCAACAATAGCAGAACTTACAGATATAAGAGCTTTTCTTGATATTCCCTCAGGCCAAACCGGAAAAGATACACTTCTGGAGGCATTGCTTGATACATACAACAAGATAATAGAGGATTATCTGGGTGTTCCGATGATAAATACTGCTTACACTGCAGAAAAATATGATGGTGATGGAACCGATATATTGTATTTAGAGCGTTATCCTATCATATCGGTTACAACACTTATTGTTGATGATGTAACTATTACCTCAGCTTATTATTTTCTTTATTCAAATATGGGTAAAATAAAGCTCGATGGCTCAATTTTTACAAAAGATTACCAGAATATCTCAATAACTTATTCTGCAGGTCATGGTGCGGCCAGGTCAAACATCCCAAAACCTTTAAAAAATGCGCTTTTGTCGTGGGTTTCAAGGGTTTTTAAGGGTGAAAATGTAGATTTTTCACAGAAATTTGGCTCAAGTTTTATTGTAAATGCCAATTATCAGGCAATGCCCTGGGATATTAGACAGATGCTGGATCCTTACAAGGTAAGAAGATATGTATAAGGTAGATGTAAAAATACCACAAAAATTCAAAGAGTATTTAAACAATCCGGAGCCTTATATTAAAGACACAGTAACTAAGGCAAAGAAAGAGTCTCTGGAATTTTTGCGGGACAGAATAATTGACAAGGATCCTCCAGTAACACGTTCAGGTTATCTTGACAATAGTTTTCAAATTGATGTTGATAAAGGCAAGTTGTTTTCACAACATCCTGGAGCAAAAGCACTAGATAAGGGTGCATTTATACGAGCTAAAAGAGCAAAAGTCCTTCATTTTGAAGTAAATGGCAAGGATGTTTTTACTAAGTTTGTTCGTCTTAAAGCTACAAATTTCGTTACAAAAACAGCGGATAATTCCGTAAGAGATATTGTGAATATATTTACTAAAAACTTTGAAGAATTACACAATAAAATAACATGACAGATAGCAATGTAGATTTAATAGTTACACAACTTCAAACAATACTTTCTGCTGTCACTGGTGTTGATCAGTGCTTAACTTATTTGCCAAGATTTATTGATAAAAACGTTACTGTAGGGATTTATTGGGATGGCGCAGATTATGAGTCAGCTGAAATAAATTCAGTATGGGCTAATTATAAATTCCAGATTACAGCTTACCTTTTTATGATGGATGAAGTAACCATTCAGACTGATCAAAAAGATATTGCTCTTGCTTTAATATCAGCGCTCAGGGCAAAACCATCTATTAATAGCACTTGTTTGTATAACAGAATTGATAGTCTCAGGAATGATTTTGTTAAGGATAGTAACGGTAATGTCTATGCAACAATTGAAATAAATATAACAGCAAGGAAGGAAGAAGATGTCTAATCAAAAAGAAAATAAGTCGGTCCCAAAATACATAGGGGATTTTGAAGTTTATATACCTAGTTTAAACAGGATAGTAAAACCCGGGGAATTTGTGCCGGAGGTATCTATATCAGAAGCAAAAGCAAGGCAAGATTTTACTATTGAAGAAAATGATAAAAAGAACGAGGTGATTTAAATGACAGGATATTTAAGCAATGATGGTTATTTTGGAATAGCAAAACAGGCATCAAAGGGTACAGCGGTTGCTCCATCAAAATTTCTAAGGCTTGCTGCTGCTGAGAATGTAGAACACAGCCAGGAACTATTGGAATCATACTCATTAAACAGCGGCAGGGAACTTGATGTAATGTATAAAACCGCTCACAAAATCGATGGAGGATTCCAGACCTTTGCAAGACCAGATATGGCAGCATTTTTAATTGCAATGGCTCTTGGTGCTGATACTATTTCCGGCGCAGCTGTTCCTTACACACACGTATTAAAAAAAGCAGCAACAATTCCCTGGGTAACTCTAGAAAGAAAACTGGTATCAGCTGAAAGAATTAAGGATTGTAAAATAAACCAGATTGTAATTTCAGGTAACAGCGGCCAACCGGTATTAATTGATGTTTCTTTCCTGGGAACTGATGCAACAATAGAGAGTGCTGCAACTGCAACATATGAAACCGAAATTCCATTTATGTTTTATAACGGTGTATATACTCTTGATGGCGGAGCAATTACAAACATACCCTCTTTTACTATCACAATAAACAATAATCTGGAGGATATTTTTACTACTGATTATAAGCGTAATGACATGTTAGAGGGTAAGTTTACAATTGATGCTGCTTTCAGGTTAAAAATGGAAAGCGATACACAATTTTTGGCTGCTTATTATGGAGGTTCTACCGCCTTGGTTAATACAATTGATGATGGAAGCCTTACAATTGACCTTAGTTATGGCGCTACTACAACTTTAAGAGGTTTAAAGATTGAACTTCCGGCATTAAAGCATATAACAGTTAAGAAAAATCTTGATCCGGAGCCTAAAGCCGTTTATATCGATATAACCTCAAAAGCAATAAAAAGCGCAGGCGATATTATAACAGTAACTGCTAAAAATTCAGTTACAACAGCATATATAGGAGCGTAGATGACAGACATTAATATTGATGGTTTTATAATTGAAAAAATTACTATTGAAATAGGAGATAAGAAATACCAGATCCCTACGGATCCTTCTCTTGAAAGTTATTTTAAGATTCTTCATATCCTTAAATTGATAAATACAGAGGATCAAGAAAAATGGCTCCCGGAGCAAAAGAAATTTATTGTTGGACTTATTACGGAAAATAATCAGGTAAGCGAAGATGAAATAAAGGAACTGGATAAATTAATCGGAGTATTAAGCACGTTGAATTTCATGAAACAGTATATAGAAATTTTAAAGAGTAAGGGTGTTTTATCCTCTCCGGGAAAAGATGATTCAAAAAACCTGATACCTCCTCCGGAAGAGGAGAAGAATTAAGTTTTAAAAAGATTTTTGCAATATTTCTGCAGTTTTATCACAAAGAATATGATGAAATAAAACACATCCCGCTATCAAGATTTTTCGGATACCTTGACCATATGGCTCAGGTTGGTAAAAAACAGGCTGAAAATAATGATCCAATGTTGGCCAAGTTTAACCAGGTAGCGGATCTTGATTGGGATAATGAGGTGAGAAAGCTTAAAAATGGCTAAAGAAGAATTAAAAATTGTTATTACAGCGGATTCAAAAGATGCAGTAAATGCCACTAAGGATGTAGGAACCGCTGTAAATAACATGAGTAATTTCATAAAGGGGCTTGGAATTGGTGCTGGAGCTTTAATTGTTGCCCGTAAAGGCTTTGAGATGCTTACCGATGCAATCAGAGGCTCTATAGATTTTTTAAAGGGTTGTGTAAATGAGGCTGCGAATGCTGAATTACAGCTAACAAAATTAAACACTGCCTTAAAATCAACCGGTAATTTCACTAATGAAACCACAAAAGAACTCCAGGATTATGCTGCAGCACTGCAGCAGTCAACAATGTATGAAGATGATTCTATTGTAAGTGTTGAAGCAATGCTTGCTACCTTTAAGCTTACAGGACCTGAAATAAAGGTTGCAACTCAGGCAGTTTTAGATCTGGCAGCTGCAACCGGACAGGATTTACAAAGTGCTGCAATTCTTATGGGCAAGGCAATGGTGGGAGAGACCGGAACACTCTCAAGATATGGAATTATAGTCGATGAAACCAAGCTAAAACAGGAAGGCTGGAAGGCTGTAATTGATGAAATTAATGTTGAATTTGGAGGGCAGGCTCAAGCACAGGCCGAAACTTACACTGGCAAGATCGCCCAGATGAAAAATGCCTTCAGTGATATTAAAGAGACAATTGGTGGGGCTTTTATACCTGTTTTAACTGAATTATTCGGAGAATTTACCAAGGGACAGGAAGTAATAAATCCTATGACCGGAGAGATTGTTAAGTTAAACAGTCCCATGCAGGAGCTTGCCGGCATAGTTGGAGCGGCCGCAGAAGGAATAAGAGGTTTTATAGAACAAAACTGGGAGGGGCTAAAAGAGAAAGTCAGAAGTGTCTGGGAAAAATTATCGAGTTTTATCGAAGCCTTAACCAAAGCAGACTGGAGTGGGTTTAGATCAAGCGTTTCTGAGCTTGGAGAAGCATTTGGATTTTTACTTGGTGGAGCTGATAGTGGACTTACTGGAGCAGATCAGAAAGCTCAAAATTTTGTAGATACTCTAACAAGGCTAATGGAATCAATATCTTTTGTGGTTATGAGTTTTAGAATATTTTGGGATGTCATAATTGTTGTTGGCCAGGCTCTGCAATGGGTAATCTCAGGAATAACAGCGTTTGTATACGCTGTTAAGGGCGATATTGTAATGGCAAATGAAATTATGGTAGGAGCTAATAAAGCTGTAGGCGATTCTGCGACAAAACTTGCTGATGATGTTAAAAAAATGGGTGAGATTATTGAAAAATCTCAGAGTTCAGCCGCAAATTCTGTAAATACTACTATTACACCAGCGATTACATCAGCAGCAGACGCAGCTCTTGGTTATGGTGCTGCATTAAATAATATACCTAAGGAAGTTACAACTCATTTATATCAATATACTCATATAATACAATCAATACAGAGCGCAGTAGCTGGAGTGGTAAATGCTGTAAAATCTACACCTGCCACTGGTGGTTTTTCAAGGTCCCTTCGTTTCGCAAGTGACCTACAGATTCCAATTTTGGAAGGAGAAGCAGTACTTCCGGCTTCAGTTACAAAAGCAATAAAGGAAAGTAGAGGCTCTTTTTCAGGTCTGGATATGGGGAAAAACTCGGCTCCCAAAATAAATATTACTGTAACAGGCAATAATATATCAAATGAAGCTGATGAAAACAGGCTCGCAGATAAGGTTGGAAGGGTAATAATGAATAATTTAAGGCTACAAGGGGCTCAAATATAATGTCAACTACTATTACTATCGGTGGAGTTGATAAATCAAGCCTTGTTTTATTTCCATCAATAAGGATAAATGATGTAATAACTCAAAGAATAAACACATGCTCTTTTCAACTAATTACAGAAAGCTCATATATTCCTGAAGACGGACTTGAAGTAATAATTACCAGTGGCGGAACTAGGATATTTGGAGGCTATATTGTAAAAAGAACCTCAAAAACAGTAAACAGTTTCAGGGTTTTATATAACCTGGATTGTCAGGATTATACTTTACTTTTTTATCACAAACTTTCTATAGTTACTGTCGAAAATGAGACATGTAAATATGCAATGGAGTATCTTATTAATACCTATTGTGCAAGTTATGGAATTACTACAACAAACATCGAAACAGGTCCAACTCTTAACAGGATTCAGTTTAATTACATAACAATTGCGGATGCATTTAAAAAAATATGCGATTATACGGGTTACGACTGGTATATTGACTATTATAAGAATGTATTTTTCTTTTTGGCGCAGAATAATTCCGCTTCTTTTGAAGTAAATGACAGTGCTGCGGTATCAAATTTAGAGATAAACAGGGATTTAACACAGATAAGAAACGCAATATACGTCCGGGGTGCAACATATTTAAGCGATACTTATACCCAGAATATGGTCGGAGACGGGACCACAAAAGACTTTTATCTGACATACAAACCGCATGATCTGGCAATTACCGTTGGAGGAGTATCAAAGACTGTTGGAACTGATAATATTCATGATATTGCCAGCTATGACAGCCTGGTTAACTTTCAGGAGAAAATGGTTAAGTTTGCAAGCGCTCCTGGTGCCGGGGCAGCGATAGTTTTTACTTATAAATATGATGTCCCTATCCTGGTTTATAAGAGAGATCCACAAAGTGTAGCAGCTCTAGTTCTTTTAGGTGATATTGATGGAGTAAGGGAAAAGAGGATCATAGATAATTCAATTAAATCCCGTGAAGAAGCAAGGCAAAAAGCGGAAGGTGAATTATTACAATCAGCAAACCCGAAATATGGAGCAAGCTACAATACTTTAACCATCGGGCTTAAATCAGGCATGATCCAGAAAATAAATTCCATTTTACTTGGTATTAATGAAAATTTAGTTATTACTGAAATAACCACATCTATTGGTTTTAATGATAACCACAACTATTCAGTAAGATTAGAGGGTAGATTATATGGACTTACTGAACTCTTAAAGTCATTTTTAGATAAATCATCCGAACTGGCAGACAGGGATGATGAGGTATTAGATAAAATTCTTGTCCATTTTGAAAATGCGAGGTTGTCTGATTCAAATTTGATTACCAAGTTAAGTCCTCCACATAAGTATGGAACTGCAAAATATGCATTTTCAGAATATGGAGATATTTTAAGCCATAATTATTACAAATACGGAAGCGCAAAATATGGAACAGCGACTTATAGTTAAAAATGAATCATCAGAAATGACTGGTAATGTCTCTATTACTAAAAGAGATATCTCTGGGCATATAAAAGAGGTTAAAAAGTATAAAAATATTCTTGTAAATCTATGTTTTGACTTTCTTTGTAATAAACTAATAGATTCCGGATCTGAACTGGGAATAACATACATGGCAATAGGAAGCGGAACGACTGCAGTAGCGGTTACAGACACCATTCTTGTAACCGAAACAATGAGAAAAGTTTTAACTTCCAGGATAAAGAGTGGACAAACATCTGTTTTTTCGATGTATTTATCAACAACAGAAGGCAATGGATCAATAAGAGAAATTGGCTTATTTGGGGGCCTAGCTTCGTCAACTCCAAATTCAGGAACACTTTTTGACAGGTTACTTATTAATGAAGCTAAGGTTAATACTGAAACCTGGACTATTGAAATAACAATAAGTTTTGCTAACGCTTAGGGTTTAAATAAAATAATTAATCATAAAAGACTGGGATTTCCGGTCTTTTTTATTTTGGAGGTAAATTATGGCAATATTAGATGGCGATACAATACTTGCAGCTCATCATTGGGGAAGCGGTACATCATTTCCAGGCACACCAGTAGATGGACAATGGTTTTATAGAAGTGACTTAAATATTTTATATCGTTATTTTAATAGTGCATGGAACCAGGTAACTCCCTTTTCAGGTTTGGGAAATTTACTTGTTAATTCAATGCTAAAGGATACTAATGAAGATACAGTTCCAGATTGGTTTACCTTAGATGGTACTCCTACCTTAGCATTAGCAGCGGATACATTATGTGCCTGGAATGACAATCATTACATGATCCAGATTACTGCAGATGCTGCAAATGAGGGATTTAAAATAACAGGTGGAACTTCAAACTGGCTTAAAGTAAAGCCATCAACTCAATATACTTTTTCTGTCTACTATAAAGCTACAAACGGTGACAATGCCGGTATTAAAATAAAATCTTATAATGGTGCAACTGGTGGAACCTTGCATGTAAATGTAGCTAATCTTAACTCAACTACAGCTACAAGATACCAGGTAACTTTTACAACAGACAGTGATGCAACAAATCTTGAAGTAGAATTTTTAGCAGTTGCAAATGGAGATATTGTTTGGTTTTCACATCCAATGAAAGAAATTGGGCCGGCTGCAACTACCTATGTTGTCTCAAACAAACTTAAACAAATATCGTGGGGAGCTTTAACATTTAACCTTGATTTTGCAACAGCAGTACCAGCAACTTTAACAGAAGCTACAGGAGATGCTGACCAGGTACCAGTAAAATCTGTTGCATTTACAAAATTAGATGTGGCATGGCTTGCTCCTGAATTTGATGTGCCAATTACTTATAACGGAGGTTCAGTTTTACTATCTTATAGATTCTATGCTCTCGCTGCTTCAAAAACCCATACAATGGAACTCGCTTTTGTTTCAAGAGGTTTATCTGATGCTATGAACGCAGCAGTTGGAGGGTTTACTTCTCTTGGTGCAGATGTGGCAGATGGGACAACCTCAGATGAACAAATTAATGAAATACTGCTTACGCAAGCAGCGATAGGATTTGTTGCAGGTGAAGAAATAGCCTTGTATCTAAGAAGAGAAAATTCTGGAGATGCTGATGAAGTTTATATCAAGTCTTTAAAAATTCAGTACATTGAGGTATAGATATGAGATATGGAACAACGGACAGATGCATAGGTGGAACTCCCACAGTATCTGATTATTATCTTGACGACTCTGTGACTTACACTGCATCAAAGATAGTAGATAATAACGAAAGTACAATGTGGCAATCTAAAAATTCAGCTTATCCTCATTGGTTTAAATATGATTTTGGATTAGGTATATTATGGAAAATTTCCAAACTAAGGGTATTGGCATGGGAAGCAGGAGATGGTCTTAGATTTAAAGATTTTACAGTACAGGGTTCTAATAATGATTCTACATGGTCTACTCTTTATACAGGTATAGCAGCCAATAGTAGTGCTTGGCAGGAATTTACTTTCATAAATAATATAGCTTATAGATATATTAAGGTAAATGTAACTTCTGGATATAGCACTGGTTCGCCCAATATAACAACCTTCTTTGAGGTTGAAATGTTTGAAGGTATACCAACCGCTGGCAATTTCAGCGGGGGGGGGTTGCTGGATTTTCTAGCTCTTCAAAAAGAAGGGAGGGTTAGATAATGCCAACTAAAGTTATAAATTTACCTTGTATTAAAAACAATAGCGTTGATTTAGGAAATACCAACAATACTACAGATTTAGTTTTCGTTAATGATAGCGGCTGGTGGCACGGACAATCGATGCTACAGTTTGATTTAACAGGTGTGACGGTAACAAATTTAGTATCGGCTACTTTATATCTCTACGTGAAAGCAAGATTAGCTGGAAACCATCAATCCGATTCTATTAATAGGGCTACAGCAAGCTGGAATGAAAGTGGTATGACTTGGCAAAATCCAACATCTGCTGCTTATACTACTATAATAACTGTTCCAATAGGATGGCACACTTGTACAGTAACAAGTTTAGTTCAAGGATGGGTAGCTGGTACATATGCTAATTATGGTATTGTTTTATTTCCCCAAGATTTGAATGACGGTTACGAAAGTGGACTTGGTAAACTTGCGAACAGAACAGAAGCAAATAAGGCTTATATATCTGCGACAATTAAGGTTCCGACTATAGGTTTTTCGGGTGTTTCAAATCCCTGGATATTTTTAAAAGATATGTGGGAGAAGCATAATAAATTATGGACTCCTAAAGGATTAATATTACCAAAAGATTTAGGGTTTCAAATATAAAATTTTATCAAAGCGGAGAAGCTAAAAGATGAATGAAGATGATGAAATCATGGGACTAAAAGAAATGACTATGTCGAGTTGTAAAGAAGAAGATAGAGATGTAGCTTCAAAACTTATGATATACATGGGAAATGCGTACCAAATTCGAAATGATGAAAACTGTAAACAATTAGATATTAAATTTAGCAATGTTATGAAAGGCATAGAAGATTTAAAAAAACATTTTGATGTTCAGCTCGATATATTAAAAAAAGAGTTAGGACTTAACGGATATGGGCATAATCCAAGATCTGGAAAAAGAGATTGAAGAATTAAGAAACATACTTGAAGTCTTTCCTGATAGGTTAAAAGCATTGGAAGCTAAAGTTGAAGCTGCTTTTAAGGTCATTGATTCCAATAGGGAAAACAGAGAACAAAAATTTAATGATCTGACCATATGGCAGACTAAATTAGATATATTTGTTGCTGAAATAAAAGAATTAAAGTTAATAACCTGGGTTTATGATGTAAATAATTTTATTAGGTCTGCAAGAAAACTAATTTGGGGCATTGGAATTGCGGCTATAACTACTTTTGTGGGTGCAATAATAGCGATAGTTTTAGATAGGGTATTAAGATGAACGAATTCAATAAATTATTATTTTCAATCACTGTAATTTTAATCGTAGTTATAGTGATTTTTTGTTATGGGAGGTTAAAATAATGCCGTCAGGAAATTGTTATACAAATACATTACAGCCTTTAAATCCTAAACATCAGGCAGTTGTAAAAGAGGTTTATAAAAAAGGAATTGAAAGGATATACGGTAATTTAGCAGATGTTAGGCCTAAAAGAGATAACGAAACATGGCCTAATTATATGGGCGATGTAATTGAATATCTTCCGGATGGTATGAGACTTTGGAGAAATGATGAAAATCAGGATCATGTATTTAATGGCACATCAGGTGAAGGCAGTTTTAAAGATCTTTTGTTGATGTGCAAAATTACAGATAGAATTCCTCTGGTCTGCTGGGGGCATAATGAAGAACAAAATTCATGGATAACAAGGAATCCCATAGCTCATTTAGATTTTCTGGAAAATTTCAGTAAATATTTTGCATTTTATTTAAGAGAAAAACTTGGTTTCATCCAGGCACATCAGGAAATATGGAATGAGCCACAAAAAAGTATGCCGGATCCGGATGACTACGGCAAAGTTGTAGTCGCTATGGGTCGAGGTTTTAAACAATATTCCAATTTTAAAGTTCATTTCGGCAGCAATGATATAAATGTCGATGTTGATTTTGGATATGCTAAAGCTCTTGTGGCAAAACCAGAAATATTAGCAGTTACAGATTATTACAGCTCACACGCTCTTTGGCCTCATCAGCATAAAAAAGGCTATATGGCTGCATTAAATAAGATTCTCGAAGGTACCGGATTAAAATTATCCATAACAGAATTTTCTCCCAATGGTGACTGGGGCCAATACGGTGTAAATGGTGATTATGGCGCATTTAACGAGCTCATAGAAAACGGAGTAACAATTTTCTGTTTGTTATTTGCTTTTAGGAGGGATTTTTTTGGAGATGTTTTTGATGATTTAAAAATCTTTACAAGGGAAGCAAGAACCATAGATAACAAATTTTATTCAGCCGGTGACTGGCTGCCGAATGGTTTTAATTCTAAAAAATATATTACTTTAATTGAATTTATAAATAAGTATTACAGCAAACAATTAGCAGTGGAGGATGAAGATATGCAACTTGAAGAATATTACTATAAAAATAAAGTTACTTTTAATAGAGATACTAAAAAGGCCGGGATAAGATTTATTCAATCCGTTGTAGGTGTAACGCCTGATTCTATTTGGGGAACAGGAACAGATACAGCGGTAAAAAAATATCAAGAACTAAATGGTTTAACTATTGATGGAATAGTCGGTCCTAATACATTTAGAAATATGATGAAAAAATTACCAGATGCTGAGATTGATTTACGATATTTTGTAGCAACTGGGAAGTGGTAGAAATGAGCAATGCAACATATTTCACCAGCCTGGGTTATAAGTGGGTATCATATCAAAGCGATTTTATCATCAAGGATTTTCAACGCCACTGCGGTTTAAAAGCAGACGGGGTAATTGGGCCGGTGACTAAATCCCATATGCCTATATACAATAATACAAATTATTGCAAGACAGTATTTGAGCCTATAAAACCATATAGGGATTATAACGATGTCGAAATTGAAGCATTAATGCAGGATAAGTTAAAAGGGCTGGGAGCTATTTTTAACAGATGCGCCAAGGATAATGATTTTGATGTGCTGCATTCAATAGCTCACGCAATGCTTGAGTCTGCAAATGGTACCTCGGCCATTGCTAAGGCTAAAAATAATTTATACGGATGGTCTTGCTATGATTTAAGCCCGATGGCAAGTGCTAATAAGTTTAACAGTTTTGCAGAGTGCATACAATTATGGTCCAAATGGTTTAATGAAAATTATCTTGAACCTTGGGGGCAATGGTATCACGGCAATTGCGAAAAGGGAGTTAATTACTGTTACGCCTCAAGTGGAATTGCAGGTATTAATAAATCTTTTATTGTTAAAAATTTAAGGAATCAATTACATGGAATTTAATGATCTTCTTACAAAAAATATTAAATATGGTGAGTCCTGGTCAACTAAAGTCATAAATGATGTTGAAGTTTTAAGACAAACTCCACCAACAGATGAATATTTGCCGGATGTAATAATAACTGCTGAAGATGGACAGGTAATAAGAGATACACTAAATAAGGTTTATGGAGGCAATCCTAAAATAGGCAACAGAAATAAGCTAAATGAAATTATGATTTTAATAGGAAGCTTTTGGAGATCTTCTGTTTTTCAAATTTATCTACATGAAACAAAACAATCTACTACCACAACAGGGGATCATCCCAGAGGGAAAGCGATTGATTTATGGACTCCCAGGGGTTTAACTCCAAAACAGTTTTATTGGTTTATTAAATATAAATGCAAGACGAGATTTACAAAGTTTATTATCTATAGCTGGGGAGTTCACTGCGCAAGAAAATAATTAGGGAGGTGATTTTATGGACTTTGATTTTAAAGCAATAGTAACAGCGCTTATATTTTTTGGAGGTATAAAAGCCATCCAGGCTGCTGTTGAATGGTGTAAGAAAATAGGGCCTGTCCCAAATTGGGGCCTTGCTGTTTTACCAGTATTTTTTGGACTATTAATAAATGTAGGCGGAATTGCTGCTTTAGGTTATTTTAAAGAGTTTGGAGTAATAGCAATAGTTGCCTCAATTATAATGGGTTTTGTTTCTGGTTTTGCAGCAATGGGATTATATGATGATAGGGTAGCTGTGGTAAAATAAATTAATTGGACTAGGGGGAGGTATAAAAGCCTCCCTCTTTTTTTATTTATGGTATAATAAAATTACTTCAAATCTCCAATACCTTCACAAAATAACCATTATTGTATAATCATACGAAAGCCTATGATAATTAAATAATGGTTATAATTCATTCCAAATTATATTTATAC
>CAYWXO010000078.1:0-13149 GCA_964462255.1 uncultured Thiobacillus sp.
GCACTTTGTAAGTAATAACATGTGGACAATCGAGCAATAAGGCTTCGAGTGTGGCGGTGCCCGAGGCAATCAGCGCAGCATCTGCCGCTTGCAAGGCATCATGTGCATGGCCGTAGAGAATACGAATAGGTAAATCTTGTGCATTGGCTTCCTGCAGGCTACGCTCGAAAGTCTGCCGGGTTTCGCGGCTGATTAAGGGAATTAAAAAACAGGTATTAGGCCGTTTTTCGAGCAGATATTTCACCGTTTCGATATACAAACCCGCCAAGGCTTTTAATTCGCCCAGACGGCTGCCGGGCATCAAGACCACATATTCACTGTCCGCTTTAAGCCCTAACAGGTGACGCGTGCGTTTACGATCCGGCTCAGGTAAAGCATACGCGAGGGGATGACCAACGTAAGTCGCCGGTATGCCGGCCTGTTGGTAAATTTCTTCTTCAAACGGGAAAATCAATAAGGCATGCGATACCGCTTTGCGCACTTTTTTGATGCGTTTCGGCCGCCACGCCCAGACTGAGGGACTGACAAAATGCACACTGGCGATGCCGGCATTTTTCAGCTTACGTTCCAGCGACAAATTGAAATCAGGGGCATCGACGCCAATGAACAACTTGGGCTTGATGCCGAGTAGCGTCTGCGTTAAAGCGCGCCGAATAGACAGGATTCGATTCAGACTGCCTAATGCCTCAACATATCCCCGCACAGAAAGCGCTTGCATTGGAAACAGTGAGTGGGCACCGAGTGACTGCATTTTGGGGCCGGCGATACCGACAAACTCAATGTTATCGTGCTCGACTTGCAGTGCTTCCATTAACAGACTGCCAAGTAGGTCGCCCGAAGCTTCACCGGCCACGATACCAATGCGAACTGAAGGATCGGTCACGTTCATCTCGGCCTGAAATTAACGCAAGATGCCACGGCCGGATACCGCAAGAAATTCAGATAACAGCAGCAGTTCCGGCTGGGCGGTTGCTTCGGCGGCAATCGCACTTTGCGCCTCTTTTAATCCCAGCCCGGATTTGTACAGTGTTTTGTAGGCGCGTTTGATGGCGCTCACCGCATCTGCACTGTAACCACGACGCTTAAGCCCTTCAGAATTGATGCCATGCGGTGCGGCCGGGCTGCCCGCCACCGTCACAAATGGGGGAATATCCTGACGAATGACCGAGGCAATACCCGTAATGACATGCGCGCCAATTCGGCAGAATTGGTGTACACCGGTAAAGCCACCCAGAATGGCGTAATCGTGTACGCTAACATGGCCGGCCAAGGAGGCGTTATTGGCGAAAATCGTGTGGTTGCCGATGACACAATCATGCGCGACATGCACATAAGCCATGATCCAATTATCGTGGCCGATACGGGTAACCCCGGCATCTTGAACCGTGCCGGTGTTAAACGTGCAAAATTCGCGAATGACATTGTTATCGCCAATGTCCAGTCGGGTTGGTTCACCGGCATATTTTTTGTCTTGCGGCTCTTCGCCGAGCGAAACAAACTGAAAAATCCGATTGCTAAGGCCGATGCGCGTATGACCGGTGATGACGGCATGCGGGCCAATCTGTGTGCCGGCCCCAATTTCGACGTGCTCGCCAATGATGGAATAGGCACCGATACGGACATCAGCGCCTAACTTGGCATTGGCATGCACTAAGGCAGTTGGATGAATGTCAGGCATGGTGTTTAGTCGAGTTCTTTCAACGTACACATCAATTCGGCTTCACAGGCGGTTTGACCGGCAACGGTTCCCTTGACGGCAAATTTCCAGATACCGCGTGTTACGCGCAAAACAGTGGCTTGCATCAGTAATTGATCGCCTGGCACCACGGGTCGCTTGAAGCGTGCCCCATCAATACCAACAAAATACACCACACTATTTGGGCTGATTTCCTTGCCACCGCTCTTGAATGCCAACAAGCCGGCGGTTTGTGCTAGCGCTTCAATCATTAGCACACCTGGCATGACCGGGTGATTAGGGAAATGACCAGGAAACTGCGGCTCGTTCATGGTGATATTTTTCAGTGCAACAATGCGCTCGTTCGGCACCAGTTCCAGCACACGATCCACCAGTAGGAAGGGGTAACGGTGCGGCAAATACTTCATGATTTCGGTGATGTCCATTGCCCCGTTTGAAGCAACGTCAGGGGATGCAGCGGCAGCAACAGCGGCGGTAGTCATGTTCAATTTTCCTTGAGTTTTTCTTCCAAAGCCTTAATACGCTGCACCAGCGTATTGAGATGGCGAAGATGCACAGCGTTATGCTTCCAATCTTCATGTTTCATAAGTGGTTGAACCGAGGTATAAACGCCCGGTTCGCGAATGTCTTTAGCCACAAAACTACCGGCAGAGATCGTGACGCGGTCAGCAATATTCAGGTGACCGATGATCATGGCCGCTCCACCAATTTGGCAGTAAGCGCCAATCTGCGTGCTGCCGGCAATGCCGACACAGGCAGCGATAGCCGTATGGCGGCCAATGCGGCAATTGTGCGCAATTTGAATTAAGTTATCCAATTTAGCACCGGTTTCGATGACCGTGTCATCCAACGCGCCGCGGTCAATGCAGGTATTCGCACCGATCTCCACGTCGTCTTCCAAAATGACTCGACCCGCTTGCGGCACTTTCAGCCAGCGGCCGCCATCCGAGTCATGTTGCCAAGCTAAACCAAAACCATCAGCACCAATGACCGCACCGGGATGCACGATGACACGATGTCCCAACTGGCAACCGTGCTGCACAACAACGTGGGCATGTAATACGCAGTCATCTCCCAGGATAGCACCAGGGCCAATGACGCAAAGCGGGCCAATTTGGCAACGGGCCCCCATGCTAACGCCTGCAGCAATGACCGCACCCGGACCAATACGCACGCCATCGCCCAACAAGGCATCATCCGCCACCATCGCGCTGGCATCAATATCGTCCGCCAATTGCGGTTCTGGTTGCAAAAGTGCGACAGCCTGGGCAAACGCCGCATGCGGATGACTCACCAGCAAACAGGCGTGCGGCAATTCAGCAAACAAGTGGGCCGACTCAGGCGCATCCGGCACTATCAATGCACCAGCTTGGCTGGCTTGTGCAGAGCGCAGATATTTTGCGCTCAACACAAAACTAAGCTGATGCGCTTGCGCTTGTTCCAGTGAGGCAACACCATTAAGTTGGGTCGCCGGGTTGCCGCGAATAATGCCGCCCAGATGTAACTGGAGTTCGGCCAGCGTTAGGGCAGGCATGGGCGTCCTGGTGTCAGCGTGTAAAGAATAACAAGATTAACGATCGAGCGATTTCAGCACACGTTCGGTCATGTCAACTTTCGGGCTGGCATAGACGACATTTTCTAGAATGAGATCAAATTTTTCTTTTTCCGCAATATCCATGATGGCTTTACGCGCACGCTCTTGCACACCGGCAAATTCTTCATTTTTCCGCTGATTTAAATCCTCGCGGAAAGCGCGTTGATTATGTTGCAAATCACGGCTGATATTGGCCAAATCTTTTTCGCGTTTGATTCGGTCGGATTCTGAAAGCGTCATGCCTTCTTTTTCCAGATAAGATTGTAAATCGCGTGCCTGTTTGACCAGTTTTTGAATATCCTGCTCGCGCGCTTGAAATTCTTTCTCTAATTTCTTGGTGGCTCTAATCGCCAGTTGAGAATCACGGAATACTTTTTCAGTATTGACGAAACCAATTTTAAGATCGGCCGATTGCGCAACCGAATGACCGGCCAATACCGGCAAGGTGCAGGCCAGCAACAATGTTAAAAGTGGTTTCATGCGGGAATTAGAACGAGTGGTTTTCAAGGTAAGACTCCTATTTAGAACACATTGCCAAGTTGGAATTGGAAGGTTTGCTCTTTGTCATCCGCCGCCGCATTAAGCGCTTTGGCGAGGGAAAGTTTGATCGGGCCCATCGGCGAATACCAGGTGACGGCGGTACCGAAGGAATAGCGCAAGTCATCCGCAGCAAATTTTTCGTAACGGCCCGCAATATCGCCGGGGCCGACCACCATGCCGACGTCCATAAAGGCGGACAATCGAACTGAGCGATCTTTGCCCATGCCGGGGAAGGGGAATAACAATTCGGCATTGCCCACTGCACGTTTAGTACCACCAATCGAGAAACTGCTGCCGACTGTATTGGTGGTTTTAGGGCCGAGCGCACCGGAATCAAAACCGCGCACCGAGCCGATGCCGCCGGCAAAGAAATTGCGGAATAAAGGCATTTCCTTGTCGTTATAGCCGCCACCAATACCAATTTCACCGTTCAACATTAAGCTGACACTGGTGGAAAGGGGTCGCAACCATTGATATTGATAGTTTAATTTGTAGTAATTCAAGTCACCTAATGGCGTGCCGGTTTCTATGTAAGCACGCTGATAGGTGCCCTTGGTTGGGTAAAGCAGGCTGTCGCGTGAATCGCGCGCCCAGCCGGCTTCAACACGCAAAGAATCGGTGGTCGAGCTACACGCCTTGTTATAGCCGGCCGGTCCGGCACAAGTCGTTTCATATTGGCCGGCGTAATCATGATAAACATTAGGTGCGGTATCGCTTAAATCGAGGGTGACCCGCTCGTAGGCGATGCCGAAATTGACCGTATCCAGCTCGGTCAGCGGCACGCCCAAGCGTAAGCCGACGCCGGTTGTTGCCGTACCATAATCCGCCAATGTGTTAAGGCTGGATGTGCTCATGTCTCGACGATATAGGTCGTAGCCCAAACTGACGCCTTCCGGGGTGAAATAGGGGTTGGTAAAGGATAAGGAATAGACCTTATTCACCTCGCCGCTATTAATTTGTGCCGACAGCCGATTGCCGCTACCAAATAAATTATTCTGCGAAATGGAGCCGGATAACACCAGTCCATCTGAACTGGAAAAGCCCGCCCCCAATAAAATATTTCCGGTGGGCTGTTCAACCACGTCGATATTGACATCGACTTGATCGGTTGTGCCCGGCACCGGTGGCGTATCTATCGTAGTTTCTTTGAAGTAGCCGAGGCGCTCAACCCGCACGCGCGAGCGGTTGATCTTGTCGGCGGCAAACCAAGCGCCTTCCATCTGGCGAATTTCACGGCGCACCACTTCATCTTTGGTACGGGTATTACCGGTGACGTTGATGCGGCGCACATAGACTTTGCGACCGGGATCAACGAGGAAAGTGAATTCGGCCGTGTGTTTATCCTTGTCAATTTCTGGCGCGGCATTGACATTGGAAAAGGCAAAACCTTCATTACCCAAGCGCTCACCGATATTGCGCGTTGATTCATTCAGTTTCTCACGCGAAAAATAATCGCCAACTTTAAGTTTGACCAGATCTTTTAATTCTGACTCGGGTACCGGTAACTCACCGGCAAATTTATAATTCGTGACGGTATAACGCTCACCCTCATTGATATTAATGGTAATGTAAATATCTTTTTTATCGGGCGTAATGGAAACCTGGGTTGATTCAACAGTAAACTCCAGAAAACCCTGATTCAAATAATGCGAACGGAGTGCTTCCAGGTCACCGGAAAGCTTTTGCTTGGAATATTGATCATTTTTCGTCCACCACGACATCATGCTGGGCGTGCTCAAATTGAATAATTTAAGCAGCGTTTTTTCCGGGAATGCATTTGAACCAATGATATTGATACTGCGAATTTTGGCAATATCGCCTTCGCTGACGTCAAAATTGATCGCAACCCGATTGCGTTCCAGCGGGGTTGTGTTGGCATTGACCTGCACCGCATACATACCGCGATTGAAGTATTGACGCTTCAGTTCCTGTTCGGCCTTTTCCAACAGCGATTTATCCAGGATGCGGCCTTCCGCCAGCCCCAATTGCTTGAGGCCAGTTTTCATGTCATCTTTGGGAAATTCTTTCATGCCGCTGAAATCGACACTGGCGATGCCGGGCCGTTCTTCAACTGAAACAATTAATACTTGTTCTTCAGCTTCCAGGCGCACATCTTTGAAGAAACCGGTGGCATAGAGCGCCTTAATAGCGACCGACGCGCGCTCGGGGGTCAAATTTTCACCGACCTTGATCGGCAGATAACTGAATATGGTGCCGGCTTCGGTGCGCTGAATGCCTTCAACCCGAATATCCTTGATCTCAAATGCTTCAAAAGCATGGGCTTGTGGTGCCAGCAGCGTCAGCGCCAGCAGGGCAGAGGTCAGGGGGCGAAGCGGGAAAGGGCTAACGCGTAAAGAATTCATGAGGCTGGTTACCCGACAAAAAGTCGTTGCAAATCGTTGAAAATCGCGAAAAACATCAATAATCCGAGCAGAGCAATGCCGATACGTTGACCTATTTCCTGAATGTGTTCAGAAACCGGTTTGCCGGTCAAAAATTCGACGAAATAATACAACAAGTGACCGCCATCCAATAAAGGCACAGGCAGTAAATTGAGCACGCCAAGGCTGATGCTGACCAAGGCGAGGAAGGCGATAAAACTGGTCACCCCGCTGGCGGCCGATTGACCGGCGTAATCGGCGATGGTGATCGGGCCGGACAGATTCTTTAACGAGGCTTCACCTATCAACATGCGCCCTAGCATCTGCAAGCTGAAGGTGGACAGTTCCCAAGTGCGGGCGATGGAGCGGGTAAAACTTTCCACCAAGCCATAACGGGCGGTGTCTTGATACGGCGTAAACAATTCCGGATCAATCTGCGGCGCAACGCCAATGCGGCCGTGGCTTTCGCCGTTGCTTACCACCGAATCAGGCTTGACGGTGAATTCTTGCTTGCGCCCTTGGCGGTCGATTTGCATACGTAAATTGACATCAGGTTTGGCCCGCACCAGTGCGACGACTTCTTCCCATTGCTCAATCGGCTGATCGTCAATCGCGATAATGCGATCTCCCGCCAATAATCCTGCACGGGCGGCCGCGCCATCCGGTGTCAATTCAGCCAGAATTGGCGGCAAGGGCGGTAAATAGCGGACCAGCCCGAAAGCCCGCAACGGCGCTTGTTCAAAGGTTTCATCCTTCTGCGTCAATACCAAATTATGTTGTGCGATATAACCCCGATTATCAACGGTATCAACCTGCAGGCTTTCGGTGTCATTGGCGTGTTTCAGCACGAGAAAGTGGATATCCTGAAAACTTTCCACCGGGTCACCATTAATGGCTGTCACTTGTGCGCCTGATTTTATGCCAGCTAACGCCGCCGGTGTATTACTGGGCGGCTCAGCCAGGATCGGTTTCAGCGTTGGCACACCGCTAACGAATAGCGCCCAAAACAACACAATGGCCAGCAAGAAATTGGCGAAGGGGCCGGCGAACACAATGAGCGAGCGCGCGTGTAGTGCTTTGCGATTGAAGGCTTGATCGAGTAATTCCGGGGGCACCGGCGCTTCGCGTTCATCCAGCATTTTGACGTAGCCACCGAGTGGAATAGCGGCTAACGCCCATTCCGTGCCATGACGGTCGGTACGCTGCATGAGCACTTTGCCGAAACCGACAGAAAAACGTAGCACTTTGACGCGAAAGTAGCGTGCAGCCAAATAATGGCCCAGCTCGTGAAAGACGATGAGAATGGCCAGCGTGGCGATAAAGGCAAATAAAGTGGTCATGAATGGGCGATTAAATCTAATGCCGTTCGCCTAGCCATGGCATCGGCAGCGAGCAAATCTTGTAAGGAGTCGGCGGGTTGTTCGGCTAGGCGTTGCAAAACGGCATCCAGCGTAGCGGCAATAGCCAGATAAGGAATTTTCTTATCCAGAAAGGCGGCGACCACTTCTTCATTAGCGGCGTTGAGAATGGCGGGGGCGGCACCGCCAGCGGCTAAAGCTTGGTAAGCCAGCCCCAAACACGGGAAACGACGTAAATCAGGGGCTTCAAAAGTCAAAGTGCCAATCTTGGCTAAATCAAGCCAATTGACGCCGGCTTCAATGCGCTCCGGGTAAGCCAGGGAATGTGCAATCGGGGTGCGCATATCCGGGTTAGAGAGTTGCGCTAGCACAGAACCATCCAGATATTCCACCATGCTATGCACAATACTTTGCGGATGAATCACCACTTCGATCTGGGCAGGGGGCGCATTGAATAACCAGTGGGCTTCAATCACTTCCAGCCCTTTATTCATCATGGTGGCGGAATCTACCGAGATTTTCTTGCCCATCACCCAATTGGGGTGCGCAATGGCCTGTTCCGGCGTGATGTCCTTTAAAGTATCCAGTTCGCGCGTGCGGAACGGGCCGCCTGACGCCGTCAACAAGACGCGACGCACGCCGTGGGCGATAAGATTGGGTTGAGGTGGATTGGATTGGCTTTGATGCGCAAAGTAAGCCGCCGGCATCGATTGAAAGACCGCGTTATGTTCGCTATCTATCGGTAACAAAGTGGCCTGGTGATCGCGCACTGCTTGCATGAAAAAGCGCCCGGCCATCACCAAGGTTTCTTTGTTGGCTAGCAAGACGCGTTTACCGGCCTGCGCCGCCGCCAGCGCGGGTCGCAAGCCAGCCGCGCCGACAATGGCGGCCATGACGCTATCAACTTCCGGCAGGCTGGCGATAAATTCCAGCGCTTCAATGCCCACCAGCACTTCCGTCGCCACGCCATTTAACAGCGCTTGCAGGGCTTGTGCCTTATCCGGTTCTAATACCACGGCATAGCGCGGCTTAAATTGGCGACATTGTGCCGCCAGTTTTTCAATTTGATTTTGGCCACTCAGCGCGATGACACGGAATTTTTCCGGATGGCGGGCGACAACATCCAGTGTATTAACGCCTATGGTGCCAGTAGCACCGAGTATGGTCAGCGTGTGTAGCGTCATTTCATCCACATCCAGAACAAAGTTGCGGCCGGCAAGACAGCGGTGAGGCTATCAATGCGGTCGAGAACGCCACCGTGACCGGGCAGCAGATTGCCGCTGTCTTTAATGCCGGCCTGACGTTTCAAAGTGCTTTCGAATAAATCGCCCAGCACGGAAAGGCCAAATAATAACCAAAACAAGGCTAGCGCTTGCGATAAACAATTTAGATTAAGGGTGGCAGGGGCGGTGAAGTAAATCAGCACTGCATAAACGGTGATAGCCAGCCCGGCACCTATCGCGCCTTCCCAAGTTTTGCCGGGGCTAATGCGGGGGGCAAGTTTATGTTTGCCAAAGCGACGGCCGCTAAAATAGGCAGCGCTATCGGCAATGACCACCACGCCGACAATAATGAGTAACAAATCAGGGTTGATATGGCGTAGTTCAACCATGCCTAGATGCGTTGGAATTAGGATAATGCCGCCCAACATCAAATGGAGTGCAGCCGGCCGAAACTCAACACCGCGTGCTAATAAAGAGGGGGCCAGCAGCCAGAACAGCAGGGCAGGGTAGAACGGTGCGGAAAGTTCTGGCGTAAATACGCTTAAGCCGGTGCTAAATGTCGCCAATGACAGCGCGTAAAAACCGCGCGTGAGATGGGATAAACCTGCCACGCCGGCCCTCCCTGCCATGCCCGTCCATTCCCACGCCGCCAAAACGGTAATGAGGCCGGTCAGCCCAATCCAGACAGGCTGCGGTGCCCAATACAACGCAGCAAGAAAGCCGGCAATCAGAGGCAGCGCCGTCAGGACGCGCGTTCTGAGTACAGAACTGGATTTAACGCTCAAGGAGTTGCTCACTGGTGCGCCCAAAACGACGCTCGCGTTTGCGGTAAGAGGCAATCGCCAGATCAAGTGCTTGTCCATTAAAGTCTGGCCACAGCGTATCGGTAAAGTACAACTCGGAATAAGCCAGTTGCCACAGCAGGAAATTACTGATGCGCTGTTCGCCGCCGGTACGGATAAACAAATCGGGTTCCGGTGCGTAGTGCAACGACAGATAGCCCGCCAAATCTTCTTCCGAGATGGCATGGTCAGCCGCAGCGGGATGATCAAGACGCCAACGATTCACCGCATTGAGAATATCCCAACGGCCACCGTAGTTAGCGCAAACGGTCAGGGTCAGGCGACGATTCTCTTTGGTCAGCTCTTCACCTTGCGTAATTAACTCGCGTAAACGCGCATCAAAGCGGCCTAAATCACCGACAACGCGTAAGCAAACGCCGTTGCGATGCATGCGACCGACTTCACGCTCCAGCGCCATGACAAACAATTCCATCAGACGGCTGACTTCGTCCTGCGGGCGTCGCCAGTTTTCTGAGCTGAAGGCAAATAACGTCAGGTATTCAATGCCACGCTCAATGCACGCCTCAACCGCATCGCGCACGCGATCAACGCCCTGGGCATGTCCGGCGACACGGGGCAGAA
This sequence comes from uncultured Thiobacillus sp., assembly GCA_964462255.1. GTDB lineage: Bacteria > Pseudomonadota > Gammaproteobacteria > Burkholderiales > Thiobacillaceae > PFJX01. Next base: position 10,217 of record CAYWXO010000078.1, read on the forward strand.
AACGTTTCTTGGCCCAGCGTCCATTACCATCCATGATGATGGCCACATGGCGTGGTACTTCAACGGATTCAGGCACTTCCGCGGTCGAGCTAAAGAATCGTTTAATCATGGTGGGAGATCGTGGTAGGGATGGGTCTGATGCTCAGACGGCCATCAAATCCTTTTCCTTATCGGCCAGATGTTTTTCCTGTTCGGCAATATATTTATCGGTCAGTTTTTGAATTTCGTCGGCAGCGCGGCGTTCATCGTCTTCACTGATTTCTTTGTTTTTCAACAGTTCCTTCAAATGCGCAATCGCATCGCGCCGGATATTGCGCACAGCCACTTTGCCGTTTTCGGCTTCGCCGCGCACCAGTTTGACCAGTTCCTTACGACGTTCTTCGGTCAGTGGCGGCATCGGTACGCGCAATATTTCCCCCATATTGGCCGGGTTGAGGCCGAGATCCGCATCACGAATGGCTTTTTCAATTTTCGCCAACATGTTCTTTTCCCACGCTTGCACGCCAACGGTATGCGCATCAATCAAGGTTAGATTAGCGACCTGACTAATCAGAGTGGGTGTACCGTAGTAATCGACCTTAACGTGATCGAGGATGCCCGTCGTGGCGCGCCCAGTGCGCACTTTGCCGAAGTCTGCCTTCAGCGACTCGACGGATTTCTTCATTTTTTCTTCAGCAGATTTCTTGATGTCAGCAATCATGACTCACTCCTGATATTTCAGAATACGTGCGTGCCTTCCGCTTCGCCCATGACGACGCGGGTTAATGCACCAGGTTTGAAAATACTAAACACGCAAAGCGGTAGTTTTTGTTCTCGACACAGCGCGAAAGCGGCGGTATCCAGCACGCCTAAATTCTTTGCAATCGCTTCATCGAAACTCAGTTGTTCATAGCGTGTTGCAGTCGGATCTTTCTTGGGATCGGCGCTATACACGCCATCGACTTTGGTCGCTTTTAACATCAAATCCGCACCGATTTCTGCGCCACGCAAAGCGGAAGCGGTGTCGGTGGTGAAAAACGGATTACCGGTGCCACCGCCAAAAATGACGACGCGCCCGGCCTGTAAATGACGTATCGCTTGATCGCGCTCGAAGGGTTCGCCCACGTGCGTGATGGTGACGGCCGTTTGTACGCGCGCTTCGACGCCGGCCGCCATCAACCCATCTTTCAATGCCAGTGCATTCATTACCGTAGCCAACATTCCCATGCTATCGGCAGTGGCACGGTTCATACCGGATAGCGCACCGGTAGCACCGCGAAACAAATTGCCACCGCCCACCACGATACCGACTTGCACGCCCAAATCGACCACCTGCTTGATCTGCGCCACCATGCCCGCCATCGTTTCGGCGTGATAGCCGAAAGAATCCGGCCCCATCAAGGCTTCGCCAGACAGTTTGAGCAAAATACGCTTGAATTTAGGGCGACCGGCGCTGTGCATGGTGTTTTACCTTGGCTCTGAAGATGGATTTAAGGTTGGCTATTTAGATTTTTGAAGCAGCGGCGACTTCGGCGGCAAAGTCAGACACTTTCTTCTCAATCCCTTCACCGACAATAAACATGCTAAAGCCATGACACTGAGATGCTTTTGCCTTCAATACCTGTTCCACAGTCTGCTTGTCATCTTTGACGAAAGGTTGCGAGAGCAAAGTAACTTCCTTGAGGAATTTTTGTACGGTGCCTTCGGCAATTTTTTCCAGCATGGCTTCCGGCTTACCGGCTTCCTTGGCTTTCTCAATCGCGACGCGACGTTCGGTGTCGATCAGCTCTTGTGCCACGCCAGAGGCATCCAGCGATTTCGGCTTAGAGGCAGCAATGTGCATGGCGATATCTTTTGCAATGGCTTCATCGCCAGAAACATCAACCAGAACACCAATTTTGCTGCCATGAATGTAACTGGCGAATTTGCCTTGCGCACTCAAACGAACGAAACGACGAATCGACATGTTTTCGCCCATCTTGCCCACTAGTTCGGTGCGGGTTTCTTCAACGGTCTTGCCGGCGTAGGGCAGGGCGGACAGCGCCGCTACATCAGCAGGATTGCTGTCAATGACCATTTGCGCCAATGTTTTCGACAGCGCGAGGAAGTCGTCATTCTTGGCAACGAAATCGGTTTCGCAGTTCACTTCAATCATGGCAGCGGTCTTGCCGTCCGCGCTGATATTGATGGCAACGACGCCTTCAGCCGCCACGCGACCGGCACTCTTGGCGGCTTTATTGCCAAAGCGCACACGCAGAATTTCTTCGGCTTTTTGCATATCGCCAGCGGCTTCGGTCAATGCTTTTTTACAGTCCATCATGGGCGCATCAGTGCGCTCACGCAGTTCTTTAACCATAGATGCGGTGATTTCCGCCATATTGTTCTCCTGAACAGTTCTTTATTGAAAAACGCCCCGGTGTACGGGGCGTCGTAGAGAGATTAATCTGAGTTTGCGGCGATTCGACAAACGAATCTATCGACAAACCAATCAGGCAGCCGCTTCAGCAGCTTCAGCAGCTTCATCCACTTCAACGTATTCATCTTCTTGCGCGGCGGCAACCAGTTCTTCGATCACCATGTTGCGGCCTTCGAGAATGGAATCGGCCAAGCCGCGGGCATACAAGCGAATAGCACGGTTGGAGTCGTCGTTACCAGGAACGATGTAGTCAACACCAAGCGGAGAATTGTTGGAATCAACCACACCAATCACGGGAATGCCCAGCTTGTTGGCTTCGGTAATTGCGATTTTTTGGTAGCCCACGTCAACCACAAACAGCGCGTCGGGCAGACGATCCATTTCTTTGATGCCCCCCAAGCTTTGGTTCAGCTTGTCGAATTCACGTTGCACACGCAAAATTTCCTTCTTGGAAACCGCGCCCGGCTCAGCCAGTTGCGCTTCGATTTCTTTCATCCGCTTGACAGACTGTTTGACCGTTTTGAAGTTGGTCAACATA
>CAYWXO010000078.1:13159-13775 GCA_964462255.1 uncultured Thiobacillus sp.
CCCAGCCAGCGATGTGAAATCCATGGCATGCCGCAACGTGCCGCTTCTTCCGCCATGATGTCGCGTGCTTGACGTTTGGTGCCTACGAACAGGATGGAGCCTTTGTTGGAGGAAAGACGACGGGCAAAAGTGGCTGCTTCGTTAAACAAAGGCAGCGTCTTTTCCAGATTGATGATGTGAATTTTGTTGCGGTGACCGAAGATGTAAGGGGCCATCTTCGGGTTCCAGTAACGGGTTTGGTGGCCAAAATGAACACCGGCTTCAAGCATTTGACGCATAGTCACGGACATGAACAACTCCTTGGTTAAGGTTAAACCGCCATCTGCCGAGAACCCCGCAAGTCCGTGCGGGGCACCTTAACGAGTGCAGATGTGTGGATTTTTTGCCGGCTCGACACGGTGTCAAGCGCTAAGCGGCGCGCATTCTAGCAGTTGCCGTGAATTGGGGGCAACAGGCAAAAGGCGACTTCTTTGATTTTGCTGGCATTATATTTGTGTGAGAATCGTGCATGGTTTGCGCATAGCTCAATTCGGCACGCACGCCCTATCGTTGCCCTATCGTTGCCCTATCGTCGCACTATCCCTTCTTCCGCGCTTGATCATCCAAGCTTTTTAGA
>CAYWXO010000079.1:0-2340 GCA_964462255.1 uncultured Thiobacillus sp.
GGTGCCACCGGCTTGTTCTACCAACCGGTAACCATCCGTAACCTTATTGGTAGAATCACCGATCAAGCCCTTGATTTCCTTGGCCGCCGCCGCGCTGCGCTGCGCCAGACTTCTGACTTCGCCCGCCACCACAGCAAAACCACGGCCTTGTTCACCGGCACGTGCTGCTTCTACCGCGGCATTCAGCGCCAAAATATTGGTTTGGAAGGCAATGCCATCAATCACGCTGATGATGTCGGCAATTTTGCGCGAAGACTCGGCAATAGCCCCCATGGTATGCACCACTTGGCCAACCACTTCACCGCCCTTGATCGCAATTTCAGAGGCCCCTTTGGCCAACTGATTGGCCTGCCGCGCGTTATCGGCATTTTGCTTCACTGTGCTGGTGAATTGATCAATTGAGCTTGCGGTTTCTTCCAGGCTGGCTGCCTGACTTTCGGTACGGCTGGACAGGTCAGTGTTACCGGAAGCAATTTCGCGTGAAGCGGTATTAATAGCATCGGTGGCTTCGCGAATCTGCGCCACAATTTCAGATAAACGTTCCGATGTGGCGTTGGTATCGTTTTGCAACTGACCAAACAGACCCTCATAGTCGCCGTCTATCCGATGGGTGAGATCGCCTTCCGACAGGGCTTTCAACACGCGCGCAACATCGGTCATGCCGCGTTCAGAAGTTTCCACCAATTTATTGATGCCATCAGCTAACTGTAGGAAGAAGCCTTCCTTGCCAGCCGGATTGAGGCGATGCGAGAAATCTCCAGCGGCGGCGGCGGCGACCAGGTCAGCCACTTCCCGTTCCACGACCACTTCTTCAGTGCGATCCTTCCATTCCACCACCGAGCCAAGCCGTTCATTCTTTTCATTGATGACCGGGTTTGCCACCACGGTCATGCTGCGTACGCCGATGTTGAGTGCGCTACGATACGTGCTGGTAAACGAGGCCAGCATGTTGGCTTGATGACTGGGGTTTTTATGAAACTGATCAATATTGGCCCCCATCAAGTTATCGGCATTGAAATTGGGCAGTTGCTTGCGGATATCCTGCTCCGCATGCTTGAACATCTGTAACACCGCCTTGTTGGCATAAATGATGCGGCGGCCGGTATCGGCCATCATGACGCCAGAAGAAACATTATCGAGTGCAATCTTGATCAGCAACCCTTCATCCGCAATACGGCTGGATTCGGTAATCCGTGCCAGCAATTGTTCTTGCATCCGTTTCATGGTGGCAAACAGGCTATCGCGATCGCCGGTTTTGAGCACAATGGCGTTATCCAAACGGCCATCAGCAATGTTGTGCGCCAGCATGACTGCTGCTTCCGGCTCGCCGCCCATTTGCGCCATGATTTGATGGATGATAGTCAGTGTAAGAAGTAAGGTTAAGCCGATGGTTAGAATGCTCAAGCCCAAGTAGAACCACATCAATTGCTGACCTTCACTGCGCAACTCAGCCGCCTTTTGCATCAAGCTGTCGGCTAGGTGATCTTCAACTTCTTTTAGCAAATCAATGCGAACCGTAGCCGCTCGAAACCACTGTGTTGCATCTTGCCCGAGCGATGGCGCTTGCATTTGTTCTTGCGCCAATTTCTTATAGCGCGCGACTTCCTCAACGTCCGATCCTTGCACCTTTTGTTTATAAAAATCGATTTGCTGCTCGTTGGCGTAACTTTGGAACACGGTCAGGAAGGTGTCTTGTGCGGCCGCGTTGGACAGATAGCGCACCATCATTTCCGGTGTGAAATGATCCGCGGCAAACACATTTGACAGCGTTGCGCGTTCAATGCCGGCGCGCTCTTTACCTTGCAAGAAGGCGGCATAGGCCGAGGCCAGTTGTGCAATTTCCGCATTATGGCTCAGGGTGGTCACGCTCCCAGAAACTGCGAGTAATTTACCAATGGTGCGACTGTAAAATCCAATGGCTTCCGGGCCGGGAATGCTGAGTGCAGAAATGGACTGACGCTTACCGGCCAATTCAGACAACAAACTTTGCGCTTCACTTAACGCATTCACCAGGGTTGAGCCGTATGCACTCGCGTCAAAGTTTTGTAAGGTGGCATTTAATTCAGTCAAGCGTGCATCAGATTCAGCGCGCTGCGTCGGCAATTCACTGACAAATTTAGTGCCTTGACTGCCAATGAATCCAGCGCTCATGCCGCGTTCTTTTTGCAATTCATGCGCCACAGCACCAATTTTGACGGAAACGCCAACCAGCTTATCCAGCGCTGCGATATCCTGCGCAATCCGCGCTTTGCCCACCGTTGCATTCAATGAAAAATAAAGTAAGCCAACGAGCGGAATCAGTACCATCAGCAGCAGCTTGCTGCGCAGCTTGAAATTTGC
>CAYWXO010000079.1:2440-13671 GCA_964462255.1 uncultured Thiobacillus sp.
TGGCATGGGTTTTGAACACTGCGACTGCCTGACTTAAGCTCGCGGCTTGATCTTGCAGAGATTCAGAGGCCGCGGCTGCTTCTTCCACCAATGCCGCATTTTGCTGGGTCGCTTCATCCATCTGCGCAATCGCCTGATTGACCTGTTCAATGCCTTGGCTTTGCTCGGTGCTGGCTGCGCTGATTTCGCCCATGATGTCGGTGACGCGCTTGACGGCATTGACCACCTCGCCCATGGTGCCGCCGGCTTGCTCAACCAACTTGTAACCGTCGGTGACCTTGTCAGTCGAGTCACCAATCAGGCCTTTAATTTCTTTCGCCGCTGCAGCAGAACGTTGCGCCAAACTACGCACCTCTCCGGCCACCACCGCAAAACCACGACCTTGTTCACCCGCCCGCGCCGCTTCTACCGCTGCATTCAGTGCCAAAATGTTGGTTTGGAAGGCGATGCTGTCGATGACGCCAATAATGTCGGCAATTTTCTTGCTGCTATCAGCAATCGCCCCCATGGTATGCACCACTTGCCCAACCACTTCACCGCCTTTCACTGCAATTTCCGAGGCCCCTTTGGCTAACTGGTTAGCTTGCCGTGCGTTATCGGCATTTTGTTTTACTGTGCTGGTAAATTGATCCATCGAACTAGCGGTTTCTTCCAGGCTGGCCGCTTGGCTTTCCGTCCGGGCGGATAAGTCACTATTACCTGAGGCGATCTCGCGTGAAGCGGTATTGATGGCATCGGTAGCTTCGCGGATTTGCGTGACGATTTCAGTCAGACGGGCCGTAGTCGCATTGGTGTCATTCTGCAGCTCAGCAAACAAGCCTTCATATTTACCATCAATACGCTGCGTAAGGTCACCCTGCGACAGCGCCTTCAAAACGCGCGCGACATCACTCATGCCACGTTCCGAGGTCTCCACCAGTTTATTGATGCCACCAACCAATTGCAGGAAGAACCCCTCCTTGCCAGCCGGGTTGAGTCGATGCGAGAAATTACCCGCCGCCGCCGCCGCCACCAAGCTGGCCACTTCTTTTTCAACCGCCACTTCATTGGTGCGATCCGCCCACTCAACGACAGCCCCCAAACGCTGGCCTTTATCATTGATAACCGGGTTAGCCACCACCGTCATGGTACGGCCGGCAATTGACAAGGTGCTCTTATAAGTTCCATTAAGCGTCGCCAACAAGCCAGCCTGATGCGACGGATTTTTATGGAAGGAGTCTATGTTGACGCCTAGTAGTTTTTCTGCATTGAACTGCGGCAGCTGGGTACGGATATCGCGCTCGGCTGTCTTGAACATACTTAACACAGCTTTGTTGGCATAGACGATGCGACGCTCGTTATCGGCCATCATCACGTTGGCGCTGACGTTATCCAGTGCAATTTTGATGCGCAAAGATTCACTCGCTGCGGCTGTCATCTCCGCCATATTGCTGGCCAAACGACCGCGCATCACATCCAGTTTGGTCATTAATTGGCCAATTTCATCCTGGCCCAATTTCGGCACTGCGCGGTCAATGTCTCCCGCGGCAATGGCGTCAGCGGCACGGCCTGCCTCACTAAAGCCATAACTGATGCGTCGCACAATCACCACGGCCAACCCTAGTACCCCCACCACGCCAACAATAATCAACAGGCCAAATAACCACAGGTTTGCCTGATAGCGCTTTTCTGACTCAAGATAGGCTTCTTGTGCCAACTTGGATTGCAAATCTGTTAGATTTTTAAAGGCATCGCTGGCTGCTTTCCGATCTTCCCGCCCCGCTTTAAGAAAGTCACTCAGGATTGCAGGTGTAAATTCACCGTTTTGTAAGTGTTGGCTGGCCTTCGTCAGCTTTTCTACCCAGATACGGCGTTTATCGGCAAAGTCGGCAATCAAGGTCAATTCCTCACCTGAGTGTGGCAATGCGGTGTAATTTGCCCAAATCTCAGTGATTTTCTGCTTATTTCTTTCAACTACTTCCAGGTGCATGCTGAGTGGATGATCATGCACTGCAACTAGCGGGTGGCTGGGATCATGCTGAAAACCCAGCAGAATTTGGCTGTAATTCTCTGATAACAGCGAGTCAATCGACATTAAATTTGATAATGCCACCGTTCGCTCTTCATAGACGGATTTAAGAGAATCTCGCGAGCTAATGAGACTTTGCCAACCAATGCCGATTGCGACGAGGAAAAGACTGAAGGCGATAAAAACCATCAGCCATAGGCGTTGCGATATACGAAGTCGATTAAGCATGATTGACTCTCAGAGGGTTACGTTGACAAGGAATACGAAAAGGCATACGAAAAGGAATAAGGCAAGGGCAGGGACTAAAGCCGATGTTGATCAAACAACACGCGGTCAAACAACAGCGGAATCAATCAGCGACATTTCCTGGCTGGTCATGAGCCGCTCGATATCAACCACAATAATCATGCGGTCTTCTACCGTACCCAACCCCAAAATGTAGCGCGTATCCAGAATAGATCCGAACTCGGGCGAGGGGTGCATATTGTCCGAACTCAATTGAATAACATCAGAAACCCCATCGACCACGATGCCCATGACCCGTTTGCCGATATTAAGGATGATGACGACAGTAAACTGGTCGTAAGTCAAATTACCTAGATTGAATTTGATGCGCAAATCAACAATCGGCACAATAACGCCGCGCAAATTGATGACCCCCTTAATGAAGGGAGGGGCGTTGGCGATTTTGGTGACTGCGTCATAACCGCGTATTTCTTGCACCTTCAAAATATCAATGCCGTACTCTTCGGCACCGAGTGTAAAGGTTAGGTATTCACCTGAGGCGGCAATGCCGCTTGTTTCTGGATAATCCATATTAACTCCTCTGGGCGCCAATGCCTGCGCCAACTCGTTTGATCATGCGGCCAGGCGCCGATTGGTATTGGTAAGACCCATGCGGGTCACGGCAGAAATATCGATAATCATGGCGACACGTCCATCACCCATGATGGTGGCCCCCGAGATACCGGTCACTTTGCGGTAGTTAGCCTCCAGGCTCTTGATGACCACTTGTTGTTGCCCAAGCAGCTCATCCACAAACAAGGCTGCTTTGCCTTCTTCGGCTTCCACTACCACCAGTAAACCCTTGGTAATATCCTCTAAACCTTCCAAGCCAAACGCTTCGGCCAGCGAAATGAGCGGTAAATATTCTCCGCGGATATGCACCATGCGACTGTCCCCCGCCATGGTGCGAATATCGTCCAAATTGGGTTGCAGCGATTCGATGACTGCGGTGATTGGCACAATGAAGGTTTCTCCGCCGACGCCGACCGACATGCCGTCGAGAATGGCGAGGGTCAGCGGTAAGCGAATCACGGTGCGCGTGCCAAATCCCGGCGAGGATTCCAGTTCGACGCGGCCACCGAGCCCTTCAATGTTGCGCTTCACCACATCCATGCCTACGCCGCGCCCGGAGACATCAGTCACCACTTCTGCTGTTGAGAAGCCCGGCGCAAAAATGAGCTGCCAAACATCGAAGTCAGTCATGCTGTCGCTTACCGGCAAGCCTTTTTCCTTGGCTTTTTCCAGAATGCGCGCTCGATTGAGGCCGCCACCATCGTCTATCACTTCAATCACCACGTTGCCGCCTTGGTGGCTGGCTTTCAACGTCAAGGTTCCTTTCGGATTTTTGCCGGCTGCGATGCGTTTTTCTGGTGTTTCAATGCCGTGATCAAGGCTGTTACGCACCAAATGCGTCATCGGATCGGTGATTTTTTCGATCAAGCCTTTATCCAGCTCGGTGTTGTCACCGATGGTCTTCATCTCAACCTGCTTATTCAACTTGCCGGCCAGATCGCGCACCACCCGCGGGAAGCGGGAGAACACCATGCTCATCGGCAACATGCGTATCGACATGACCGATTCCTGCATGTCACGTGTGTTGCGCGAGAGCAGATCAATGCCTGCCAATATTCTTTCCGCCAGGATGGGATCAAGATTACTGGCCGCTTCAGCCAACATGGCCTGCGTAATGACCAGCTCACCGACTAAATTAATCAGTTGATCTACCTTTTCCACCGCCACTCGAATGCTGGTATCGGTATTCGCTACCGATACGGCTTTATCAGGTGCTGGTTTATCAGGTGCGGTTTTTTCGGTGACTGCTTTTTCGACTACTTTTACCGCGGGGGGCTTGTTCTCAAGCCCGCCATGATCGATTGCACTTTCAGCAGCAAGGTCGGCTTGGGCGGCCTCCCCGGTATTGATATAGCTTCTTTCCTGGCTAGAGCCGCCTGCACGCGTGGAAAATGGCGCGGGCGCGCTGGTTCGCAAGGCGAATTGCGCACCGGGTGCATCATCAAACAAACCCAGGCCGCCCGGCGCATTGACGTAAAAGCCATATCCATAACCTTCAATGGCTGCAGGACTTTCGCCCGGCAACACCATCAGTAATGGAGGGGCTTCTGCCTTGGTGTTTGCCTTGGCATTTTCCTCATCTTCTGCGGGAACTGCATTTTGTGCGGGGGAGGGCACCGCGAGTGCAGGAGGGGGACTGCCCGGTGAATTGTCAAACAAACCATAGCCAGGGTCCTGCGCTGATTTTTCGGCTTTAGCGTTGTTTGCGCCTTTTTCTACCGCCGCTGCCGGCTCAATTTCGACAAAGAAGCCATAACCCTGCACATCTTCCGCTGTTTTTACGGGCGGTGTGGCGGGGGGGGCGTCTGGAATATCGTCAAAAAATCCGTAACCGATATCGTCAGCAGCGGTGGCCGCCGCTGTTGGCAGGTCATCGAAAAATCCATACGCTTCTTCTGCCGGCGCAATCACTATGCCTTCCAGCGCGGTGTAGTAAGACAACACTTCCTTTAAATCGGCATCATTGAGCTGGGTTACCAGCACGGCAATCAGCGCGTTATGCGTGGCATCCGGTTGTTGCTTCACGTCCAGTGTAGCGACATCGCGCAACGCATCAAGCAGATTATTCAGGGTTGCTGGCGTTGAAATTACATTCGCCGGCAAGGGGCAGGTCAGCCGAATTTTGCGTGGTTCAATGGTGGTACTTGCCGCGTCACTTACCCTGGCAGGAGATGAAGTAACTGGCGGAGATGATGGCACTGGCGGAGATGAAGTCACCGCCGGAGCGGCATCGCTAACGGCAAGTTGATTCAGTCTGGCGCAGACCGATTCAATCTCAGCGGCATTGGCTGCCGGGCCGCCTTGATGGTGTTCGAGTTGCGCGCGCAATACGTCGCCGGCGGCGAGAAAAGCGTCAACCATTTCCGCGATGAGCGGCAGTTCTTCCTTGCGCAGGCGATCAAGTAAACTTTCAAGTACATGGGTGACGCTGGTCATATCGGTAAAACCAAACGTCCCGCTGCCCCCCTTAATTGAATGTGCAGCGCGGAAAACGGCGTTCAAGTCTTCCAGCGAGGGGTTGTCCACATCCAGATTGAGGAGCAGGTTTTCCATATTCGCCAAGTGTTCCGAGGTTTCCTCGAAGAACACCTGATAGAACTGGCTCATGTCAATGCTCATGGCAATGTCCGCAGGCTAGGTATGCTGGTAATGACGGCTGTTTAATAATTAGCCGCATGAGGGGCAGTCAAGTCACGCCCGAAGGCAATCAACCGATGACTTTTTTTACGACTTCGAGCAATTTTTGCGGGTCGAATGGTTTGACCAACCAACCTGTTGCTCCCGCTGCTTTACCGGACGCTTTCATGCTGTCGCTGGATTCCGTCGTCAACATCAAAATCGGCTTGGTGCGGTAATCGGGCAGGCCGCGCAACGATTTAATCAAGGTTAACCCATCCATCTTGGGCATATTTTGATCTGTCAACACCAGATCAGCGACCCTGCTTTTGGCTTTGTTGAGCCCATCTTCACCATCAACGGCTTCGATAACTTCGTAACCCGCGCTCTTCAAGGTGAACGCCACCATCTGACGGATGGAAGCAGAATCATCAACAGTTAGTACTACTTTTCCCATATCTCTATCCTCTTTAAATCAGAATAACTCAATATCGCCAGAATCCATGTTCTCGTGCTTAACCGGATGGCTGCGCTGTGCTTCTTGTTGAATGATCGCTTGTTCACGCAAACTTATTCGTGCCTGATTCAAGCCTTCGCTCAGTTGCCCATGCTGTTTCACATTATTTGATAACTGAGAAACCATGTTTTCTACTCCTAACATTCGTTTTTGCGCGTGTGCAATCAGTTGACTGGTGACATCCTGAAACTGCAATGCAGTGACGGCCGCATTGACCCCCACGGAGACCTGGCCGGCATGTTGATCAATTTGCTGTGCTGTGCTGGCCATGGTTTGATTGATATCGCCAATTTTGGTCATGGTGCTTTGCACGCGTAATTTGGATTGCAGCGCAAAGTTCATATCAAGGGAAGCCACGGAGTAAATTGATTTATGCGCGACGGCGAGCGAGCTGTGCACGCCGTCCATGTGAACGCGAATTTCGTGCGAAAACTGATTGGTTCGCTGCGATAAGGCGCGGACTTCATCCGCCACCACGGCAAATCCACGCCCGGCCTCACCGGCGCGCGCCGCTTCAATTGCTGCATTCAAGGCTAATAAGTTGGTTTGTTTAGCAATGGATTCGATTTCACCCAGGATGCTCAAAATGGCGTTGACTTCCTTGTCGATGGTTTCCATGGTTTCTACCAAACCCATGGCAATCTTGCTGGTATTGACGGTGTTATCGACAAACGCTTCCATCGTTTTGGACGTATCTTGCACGAATTCAGCAAAACTCACGCCCTCAGTATCTTGATTGCTGACCGCCATATTTGAGATGATCGTTAAGGCGAGATCTCGCTGCGCCTGAATGTGCGTATTCATCTCGCTGAAACGGACAATCAGCTCATCAATTGCGTTTTTCAGAAGCACTTTTACGCGATCAAGCTCGCCTTGGCTTTCATTGCATTCGCCTTCACTTTTCTTGGCCAGATCTTCGAGTAGCCCGGTGACCTCTGAGCGTAACTGAGCGTCATTGGGGTTTAAATCATTTTCCGCATCTGTTTGGCTGGCCGTCACACTCCGCACCAGCGCAGACACGGCTAGCGCAAATAGCCCCACCGCCAATACTCGCCAAATTGGGTCGGCAAACCAAGCGGCAAACCCCACCGCGACTGCAGACACGATGACGAAGACAGCAAATTTATTGGAGGTCAATATTTTCTCCACATAGGATGGGAATCAATGGGGTCTCAACGGGATGAGGCAATGCTATCAGCTGGCAGGGACGGTACTTTAGTCGAGTTTTGCGCTAAAAAAAAGGGCAAAAAAAAGCCGGCCATCAGCCGGCGTAGCAATTATGATGCAATTTATCACGCAGCAGGCTGCTCAGCTGTTATTCCAGCCAGCATTTTTTGCAACTCACCTGATTGGTAAAGGTCGCGCGTGATGTCGGCACCACCAATAAATTGCCCATTGATGAATACCAGCGGAATAGTTGGCCAACTTGCATATTGCTTGATGCCTTCGCGAATTTCATGCTCAATCAGCAAATTGACGGAAAACAGGTCGCTTACCCCGCAAGCCCGCAAAATATTGGCGGTGTTGGCCGAATAGCCGCATTGTGGAAATTGCGGTGTTCCTTTCATATAAAGCACCACGGGATGAGTGGTAACTTGCTCGTGTATGTGTTGCTGAATATCCATGTTGACCCCTTTCAAAGTGTGAAGATCATAAGTTGACTAAAACTGTCGGGAATTATAATGCGCCTGATTGCGCCGTCAAGCCTTCTTGACGCGTGAAGTTACGGTACCGGGTCATGCCCACCGGGATGCCACGGATGACAGCGAAAAATGCGCCGGATGGCCAGCCAACTGCCTTTGATTGCGCCATGCACTTCCACCGCTTCACGCGCGTAGTGCGAACAAGTCGGCATGAATCGGCACTGATTGCCCATGAATGGCGATAAAACAAGTTGATAAATCCGGATCAGGCCGATCAATATATGTTGGAGTGGGTTCATGGCATGGTGCGTTTAGGTGTGCTTGGTTGCATTTAATTGTGCTAGGTCAGTGTGTAATTCAGCAAGGCGTTGCGCATGCTGCCAGTCTTCTGGCGTGTTGACGTTAATGAAGGCGTTTTGATCTTCACTAAAGAAAACGGTTTCATTCGCATGTTTGGCTTGCCAACTTTGTACTTTGCGCCCACCGGCCTCAACAAACGTTTGCAGGTCGGCGAGCAGGTCACGATGAATCAACATGACGGCAAAATGGGTTCCGGTCGCATCGGCAGCCCGCAGCAAGCCGACCTTGCTGGCCAACGCTTGCTGATAGAGTCGCGGCACAAGATCGCGCGGCAAAAAGGGAACATCGCACGGCACGCAGAGCAACCAGGGCTGTTTTGTTGCCGGTGCTGCCGCCAGTACGCCGGCCAATGGCCCCGGTTGATCGGGCAGATTGTCAGGCACAACCGTGCAGCCGAGCGCCGCATAGCGTTGAAAATTCCGATTGGCATTGATCAGAATTTCGGCAACCTGGCCGCGCAGGCGATCCGCCACCCACGCTACCAGCGGCCGTTGCGCCAGTTGCAGCAAGCCTTTGTCTTCGCCACCCAATCGCCGCGCCTTGCCACCAGCCAAAATCACCGCGCAGACCGGAGGGGGGGCATCAGCGCTCATCTGCACGTTTTTCCAATTGATAAATTTGTGTTTTAAAGCGCGGCCGATACCCTTCCCACAGCAGGCCGGCGTGGCCATCCGCAGCGTGGGCTTTGTTGGCTTCGCGATTGTGGGTGTCGCGATTTATCAAGCGCAGTGTCCAAGCGCAGTTGGCCTGTGGCGGCACTTTTCGATGTATGCGCAGCATGGTTTGCATGGCGGGGTCTGCCTGCTGGGCATCCAAACAGGCGTCGGGCGGTAAATGCTGCGACAGCGCGCTAATCAAGGGACGATAAGCCCAGCCCGCTTCAATCCACGGGCGATATAAAGCGGCAATCAAGATCCAGACCAAAATCATGCCGGTTGCCCAAACCAGTACAGGACGGCTTTTGGCGCGCGGAAACAAGGGCGTGGCGATGCTCCAGATGACGGTGGCGCAGACGGCCAGCGTAAATGACAGCGTATCGACGGAGCCCGCGTGATAGCCAGGCGTTAAACGCGCCAGGCGCAGACCGAGGCGCGTGGGATAACCCCATTCCAGGGCAACAAAATAAACCCAAATAGCCACAATCAGACAGGCAAAAAACAACACGCCAAACCAGTAAAAAGCTTGTGCGGCCCCGCGCCGTAAATTTTCCACGCCATAGGCAGCCAACAAGGCCAGCGGTAATAACACCGGCATCAGCGCACCATCACGCGACCAAGCCGGGACCAGCGCCGCAATCAGCAGAACAACGACGGCAATGAGGGGCACATGTAATTCGGCGGTTCGCAGCAGTCGCAGATGGGCGTGCCAGATTGCCGCTAACGCCAAGGGCCAAAGCGGCCAGGCCAGCCAAGGCAATTCAGAATAGGCATTGGCCGGTGAGCGCGCTTCAGTGAATCTCGCGAGGCCGTGCCATTGCAGCCAAGCTTGCCATTGTCCACTTAACCCTAAGTACAACACGGCAATAATCGTAATGCTGAGCGCAATCAACAGGCCGCGTTTGACGGCAGTTCGATAGAGGCGATCACACCAGGCCGGCGATAAAAGGGGTAATAGCACAATCAGTAAGGCCGCCAGCAGATCGGGCAGGCCGCGCAGGCCGAACAGCAACATCGGCAAGGCAAGGCCGATCGCCAGCGCGCCCCAGTTCACTGCTTTTCGCGCGGCAATAACGCCAAACAAAAGCAGCGACCAGACCATCAATAACGCGGATTCGGCTAGTAATGCGTGGGCGCGTAGCATCAAACCAAAACCGCCGATGAGCGCTATGGCCGCAACCGGGCCAAAGCCGGGCCCTAATAACAGCCGACCACTCAAGCCGATGAGTACGAAAGTGATCAGCGTCAGCACGCCCCCCGCCAAACGTGCGCTCGCTTGCATGTCCGCGCCGGCGAGGTTCAGTTTGATCGCGCCCCCAGCAATCAGTGTGTATAAGGGCGCGGGCGTGGCCCAAGCCGATACGCTGCCGTCAAGCCAATCGAGCAGCGGCGCTAATGCCCATGCTTCTTCCGCTTTCCAGGCATCACGGCCAAGCAGGCCATAAAAAGCCCAAAAGGCAAACAGAACAGATAGCCAGAATAATTTGGCGGGGGTGGAATGGGTCATTGCAAGGCGGGTGGTGTCGGCTTATGGCGTTTATTTAGAAAAGCAAAAAGGGAAAACAAAAAAGGCAGCCGCTGGCTGCCTTTTTTGTTTGTTGGCGAAGCTTATTTTTTTGCAATTCCATACTTTTGGCGGAATTTCTCAACGCGGCCGGCCGTATCGACAATTTTTTGTTTGCCTGTGTAAAAGGGATGACAAGCTGAACAAACTTCAACATGCAACGCCTTTTTCATGGTGGAACGGGTAGCGAAACTATTGCCGCAGCTACAAGTGACGGCAACTTCGTTGTACTCGGGGTGTATGCCTGCTTTCATATCGTGCAACCTGGATCAGAACCTAGAAAGCGCGGGATTATCCATAAAAAAACCCAGTCAGGCAAACCTGTCTTGCAAAACAACGGCCTGCTATCTGTCAAATCACCGTTTTAGGCTCGCGGGACGCACCGGCTTCAGTCATGCGGCGCAAGTAGCTGTTCCAGTAAAATTCTTGCTTTGCGCCCAAGTCGTACAAGTAGTCCCACGAATAGATGCCCGAATCGTGGCCATCTGAAAACACCAAAACGACCGCGTATTGGCCCACCGGCTCGATATTTTTAATTTCAATGTTTTTCTTGCCGACTTGCAGCACTTCTTGGCCCGGACCATGCCCGCGCACTTCCGCCGAAGGAGAAAAGACGCGCAAATATTCATAAGGAAGGTTGAATTGACGGCCATCATTAAAGGCCACTTCCATAACTCTGGACTGTTGATGCAGCTTGATCTCCGTCGGAATCGGAGAATTGGGGTTAAGGCCACTCATTGAATTTCCTTTATTAGCGTTCGGTAATGGAGCGTTAGTGTGCCAGCCCAGCCAAAACCGCACAAGCCCGACAAATTTTGTCGGGAATAGATTGTTCGACTTCGCCTTTGTAATTTATTCGGCGAACTCGACACGTGAGTCTTGACGAAGGCCGACTTTCACTGTTTAATGCGCGTCTTGTTCAGCCGGTACGCACCGGTGCAAAATGTGGCCAGATAGCTCAGTTGGTAGAGCAGCGGACTGAAAATCCGCGTGTCGACGGTTCGATTCC
>CAYWXO010000080.1:0-13607 GCA_964462255.1 uncultured Thiobacillus sp.
GAACCGTTACCCAGCAGGGTATGGCAACCCATACAGTTCTTGGCTTGAGTGGTCAGTTTGCCTTTGGTCACCAGGGCTTCGGCTTCTTCTTCGGTCAAAACTTTGCCGAACAAGGGTTCCTCTGGCCCGATGACCGGCACCTGAAAATTGCGCTTCTCGTCGAACACATAATCGATGCGATTATTGATCACCGAATACGCTTTGACCCGGCCACTGTCGCTGCCGGCGGTGATCTGTTTCACCGTATCGAAGGTGAGAAAGATGAGTACTACAAACGAGCCTGCCGTCACCCAAATGGCCATTTTTCGCCAAAAGGATTCGGATGCCCACCATAACGCCTGCGACTGCGTCTTTTCCATGGTCATACCTCCTGTTACTTACTGCTGTTGAAAAACCTTGATGGGCGCCGCTTCGTGTTCATCTGCATGGGTGCCGACACACAAGTGCCAGATAGCATGGGGGGCGACTAAATAGCCGACCAACATGAGCCCAACGATGACGCTCCAGAATGTGTTGTTAAATAAATTGGCATGCACCGCCAAAACAATGACGGAAACAAATAAGCCGATATAGCCGATATAAGCCATCGGCATCAAACCTGGCCGTTGCTTAATACGCGACCAGGCAAATAACAAGGCATAAAGTGCGCCAAACAAAATTACTGAGGCGGCGCTAAAAAAAACAATAAAAAAATCGGCCAGCTTTACCGGTTCAAGCATCTCAATCTCCGCAATGTTTAAAGTGCGACAGATAATGGCGAGATAGCCGACTGATTCACTTGATATTTATCAACACGCCCTTGCTAAATTCAATTCACGGTTGACAAACATCAAGGCCATCAAGCAGCCCTAAAGGCATCGTTACCCCCCACGCAAATCAGGTTTTTCCAACCACCCGTTTTTTTGGAGGGCATCACGATGAAGAAGGTACTAAGCGGTTTAATGTTGGCAGCTTTGCCATTCGCTATTTCACTCACTTGGGCAGCTGACGCAACCAAGGATCACCAAGGCGCACCCGATGCGCGCTATCTGGCTGGCGGCGGTTCCAGTTTGGGTAAATTGGACATGTATCAATCGTCCGACCCCAATGCGCCGGCAATGACCAAAGCAGAATTTGACGATGGCAGACAAATCTACTTTGACCGTTGCGCCGGTTGTCACGGCGTGTTGCGCAAAGGGGCCACCGGCAAAGCGCTGTTGCCTGAAGATATGCAGAAGCTGGGCACCGAAACATTGAAAGTTTTTGTTGGCTTTGGCACCCCCGGCGGCATGCCGAACTTTGGCACCTCGAACGAGCTGTCTGAGAAAGAAATCGATTTAATGGCGCGTTACATTCAGCATCCCGCGCCCACGCCGCCGGAATGGGGCATGAAAGAAATGGCAGCCAGTTGGAAGCTGTTGATTCCGGAAGATCAACGACCGAAAAAGCAGATGAACAAGCTGGATCTGCCGAATCTGTTCTCGGTAACGCTGCGTGATACCGGCGAAATTGCTCTAATTGATGGCAAGAGCAAGAAGATTGTGCAAGTCATCAAAACCGGCTTTGCCGTGCATATCTCGCGCATGTCCAGTTCTGGCCGTTATCTTTACACCACCGGCCGCGATGGTTTGATCAACCTGATCGACTTGTGGATGGAAACGCCGCAAACCGTTGCCAGCATCCGCACCGGTTCTGATGCACGTTCCATCGACACCTCCAAGTTCAAGGGTTACGAAGACAAGCTGGCCATCGCCGGTTCTTACTGGCCGCCCGCTTATGTGCTGATGGACGGCCCAACACTGAAGCCGCTGAAGATCATGTCCACCCGCGGCTATACCTACGACGAGATGGAATATCACCCGGAGCCGCGCGTCGCCTCCATCGTTTCTTCGTTAATCAAGCCGGAGTTTGTGGTCAACGTGAAGGAAACCGGCAAGATTTTGCTGGTGGACTACAGCGACATCAAGAACCTGAAAACCACCGAAATCGAAGCTGAACGCTTCCTGCATGACGGCGGCTGGGATCTGTCCAAGCGTTACTTCCTGGTGGCGGCCAACATGCGTAATACCGTGTCGGTAGTCGATACCAAAGAAGGTAAATTGGCGGCTAACGTTAAAGTGGGCGTCAAACCGCATCCGGGCCGCGGCGCAAACTGGGTGGACAAGAAGTATGGCCCAGTTTGGGCGACCGGCCATTTGGGCGATGACACCGTGGCCGTCATCGGCACCGACCCTGCCAAAAACAAGAAGCACGCCTGGAAAGTGGTGCGCACTTTGAAGAATCATGGCAACGGTTCGCTGTTCATCAAGACGCATCCCAAGTCGAAAAACTTGTGGGTCGATGCGGCTTTATCGCCCAATCAGGAAGAGTACCAATCGATTTCGGTGTTCGACCTGAACAACCTGGAAAAACCGGCCGAAGTAATCAACCTCGCCAAGCTGACCGGTATCGATGACGGCCCGATGCGCATCACCCACCCCGAATACAACCGGGCGGGTGACGAAGTCTGGTTCTCGCTGTGGAATCCGAAGAACAAGCAATCGGCCATCGTCGTCATGGATGACAAGACGCGCAAGCTGAAGGCCGTAATCAAGGACCCGCGCCTGATCACGCCGACCGGCAAGTTCAACGTCTACAACACCCAGCACGACGTGTATTGATCTTGCTTTGATCGCAACCCACCCGGTTTCGGCCGGGCGGGTTTGCCAGAAGTCTTGCCCAACAGGACATCTGGCTAACCCGACAGGAGAATCACCATGTCACGTTCCTCGCCATCCGACCCTTGCCATTGCCGCGCCCCCTCACCGCAAGGGCAAGTACGCGAAGCGCAATACAAAGCCCAACCTATGCGTGCCTTGTTGGTCGGCTTTACGGTTATCGCCTTCTTTGCCGCGGCCATGCTGATGTTGACTTCGCTGATCCATCCAGCGCAAGCCGACAGCGCAAGCTCAGCACCGTCCGCCGAACGGCAACATGAATTAATTCGCTTTGTGCGGCAGGAATGCGGCTTTTGTCATGGCCTGCATCTCACCGGCGGCCTCGGTTCGCCGCTCACTGCGCCAGCGCTGGCCGACAAACCCGCCGATGCGCTGGAAGCCACCATTCTTTATGGCCGCACCGGCACCGCTATGCCGGGCTGGTTGCCGCATCTGAATGAAAGTGATGCCACTTGGATCGTCGCTGCCCTTTTGAAAGGATTTCCACAATGAACACCCGTTTATTCATCGCTGCGCTGCTCGCTGCCGGCATCACACAATGGAGTTTTGCCGCCGATACCCTGCGTGGCAGCGGCGATCTCGGCTTAGTCATCGAGCGCGCTACTGGCAGTGTGCAACTGCTGGACACCAGCAAAAAAATCGGCTTGCAGCGCGTTGAGGGCCTTGGCGATCTATCGCACGCCTCCACTGTTTTTTCACGCGACGCGCGCTACGCCTATGTTTTCGGCCGCGACGGCGGGTTGAGCAAAATTGACTTGCTCACCGGCAGCCTGGTCAAACGCATCATTCAATCCGGCAACGCCATTGGCGGTGCCATTTCGCAAGATGGCAGCATTATTGCCGCTGCTAATTACAAGCCGGGCGGCGTTAAATTTTTTGATAGCGAAACGCTGGAACTGTTGAGCGAAATTCCCGCCCGCTCAGAAATTACCGGCGAATTATCCAAAGTGGTCGGGCTGGAAGAAGCCGCCGGCAATCGCTTCACTTTTAGCTTGTTTGAAGCCGGCGAAATTTGGCAAGCCGATTTATCGCACGACAAGAAAAATCCCAAAATAACGCGCCATACCGCGATTGGCAAAGAACCTTACGATGCCTTGGTCACCGGCGATGGGCGTTGGTATGTTGCCGGCCTATTTGGCGAAGATGGCATCGCTGTACTGGATTTATGGCATCCCGAACGCGGCGTTAAACGCGCGCTGCCCGATTACGGCAAAGGCGAACAAAAATTGCCGGTGTACAAAATGCCGCATCTGGAAACGTGGGCCGTCGCCGGCAATTTGGCCTTCATCCCCGGCGTTGGCCGGCATGAAGTGGTGCTGGTTGATCTCTCCACCTGGCAAAAAGTGGGCGTCATCCCGGTGGCCGGCCAACCGGTCTTTGTCATGGCCGAACCAACCGGCCGCCGGCTGTGGGTCAATTTCGCCTTCCCACATTACGACACGGTACAAGTCATTGATGTTGAAAGCCGCAGCATCGTCCACAGCATGAAACCGGGTAAGGCCGTCTTGCACATGGAATTCACCCCGCGCGGCGAACATGTTTGGCTTTCGGTACGCGACGAAAACCGCATCCAGATTCACGACACCGCCAGCTTCGAACAATTGGCAGAAATTCCAGCGCAAGCGCCCAGCGGCATTTTCTTCTCCTCACGCGCGCACCGCTTCGGGCTATGAGTGAGGCTATCAACATGATGCAGCCCATGATGCAACCCACCGGAGCCGACTTCGCGCTGATCAACGATTGGCAACGCGATTTCCCGCTGCTTTCGCGCCCTTATGCCGAACTCGCGCATCGGCTGAATTTGACTGAAAACGAAGTCATTCAGCGCCTGCAGCAGATGAGCGCCAACGGCAGCATTTCACGCATTGGTGCCGTATTTCGGCCGCACACGCTGGGCTGGAGCACGCTGGCGGCGGTTTCTGTCGCCGAAAACCGCATCGAAAGCATCGCGCACTGCATCAACAGCTTTGCCGAGGTCAACCACAATTACGAGCGCGAACATCACTTCAATCTCTGGTTCGTCGCCACCGCGCCCAGCCGCGAGCAAGTAACCCGCGTACTCAACGAAATTAGCCACACCGCCGCCAGCCCGGTGCTCGATCTGCCGATGCAAGAAGACTTTCACATTGATCTCGGCTTTGATTTGAACGCCGCCGCCGACCGCAAAATGAGTCGCCGCCCGCACCTTGACCCCAGCCGCCGCCCACTCGAATCGACCACGCCACCGGTTCTCGAATCCGCTGACTATGCCTTGGCCGGCGCGTTGGAAGGCGGCATCGCCCTGGTCGCACGTCCTTATGCGCTGATCGCCGCCCAGTTGGGGGTGAGCGAAGAAAGTCTGCTTGACCGCATCAGCCGCTTGCTCAAGCTCGGTGTCATTCGACGTTTCGGCGTAGTCGTGCGTCACCGTGAACTGGGCTATGCCGCCAACGCCATGGTGGTGTGGGATGTGCCCGATGCGGAGGTGTCTGCAGTCGGCAAACGCCTGGCCAACCAAAACGCCGTTACCTTGTGCTACCGCCGCCCGCGCCGCTTGCCAGATTGGCGCTTCAACCTGTTTTCCATGGTGCATGGGCAAGATCGCGCCGCCGTATTGGCAGAAATTGAGCGTATCCGCCATCTGCTGGCGTTAACTGAAATCAGCTATGCGCCACTGTTCTCCCACCGCCGCTTCAAACAATGCGGTGCGCGCTATTCCTCGTTAGCCAAAGCCGCATGAGCCGCATTCGCCAACCCCGCCTCACCAGCAAAAACGCGTCGGGTGATAACCCCCTTTCAACTGCGTTTACCGCTTTTGCCCCCTCTGTTCCCTCTGCCCCGCCCACGCTTTTGGATGAAGTTGATCGTCGTCTAATCAACACCTTCCAGGGCGGCTTTCCGCTTTGCGAACGGCCATTTCAAGCGGCCGCCGCTGTTTTAGGGCTGGAAGAAGAGGCGCTCATCGCCCGCATTGAAGCCTTGCTGAAAGCGGGCATTCTCAGCCGCTTCGGGCCGCTGTTCAATGCAGATCGCATGGGCGGCGTCAATGTGCTGGCGGCGATGGCCTTGCCCAGCCTGGAATTCGAACAAATTGTCGAATTCATCAACCTGCAACCCGAAATTGCGCACAACTATCGGCGCGAACATCCTTTGAATTTGTGGTTTGTCGGTGCGGCCGAAACACCAGAGAAGGTTGAAGCCGCCTTCAGTTACATCGAATCGATCACGCGCTACCCGGTTTATCGTTTTCCAAAAGAACGTGAGTTCTTTGTTCAACTCAAGCTGGAAGCCTGAGTTTTTTTACTTGTTTTACTAACTTAACCAAGGAAATCACCATGTCTGAAAACTCACTTTACCAACGTCTTGGCGGTTACGACGCCATTGCCGCAGTTTGCGCCGACCTGTTGCCCCGCCTGCAAGCCGATGCCCAACTCGCCCGCTTCTGGCAAAACCGCGGCGAAGACGGCATCAAGCGCGAATATCAATTGCTGGTTGATTTCATCTGTCACGCCGCCGGTGGGCCAATGTATTACACCGGCCGCGACATGGTGTTAACGCACAAAGGCATGCGAATCAGCGCTGTAGATTGGGATGTCTTCATGAAGCATCTCGACGCGACCCTGGATCATTTCGCGCTGCCCGCCGCAGAACGCGCCGATGTGGTCGCCTTCATCGAATCAACCCGTAACGAGATGGTCGAGGCATAACACGCCATGCCCCTGCTCGATACCATTGACAGGGACATTGTGCGGGCCTGCCAAGCGGGCCTGCCATTAACACCACGTCCCTACCATGCCATCGCCGCACAACTCGGCCTCACGGCGGAAGAGGTGATGACACGGCTGCAGGCGATGCAAGAAAACGGCATCGTGCGCCGCATTGGCGTCGTACCGAATCACTACGCGTTGGGCTATCGCCACAACGGCATGACGGTCTGGGATGTCGCCAATGAACAGGTCGATGCACTCGGTGAAGCCATTGGCCAATTAACCTTTGTCAGCCATTGCTACCGGCGACCCCGTCGTTTACCGATCTGGCCGTACAACCTATTCGCGATGGTCCATGCCAAAAGCCGCGCCCAAGCGCAAGACTACGCCGAGCAAATTGCCGCCATCTTAGGCAACGCCTGCCGTAAATCTGACATTCTTTACAGCAGCCGCCTACTCAAAAAAACCGGACTTCGTCTGGTCGATTAAATTTCGCACTTCACAGAAACTTGCACAGGAGTCAGCAGCATGTTCCGCGTCACACAATTCATGCAACACCTTGCGCACCCGACCGCACTGGGACCCAAACGCAACCCGCCCGGCCCGGTGGTGATTTGGAATCTAGTGCGACGCTGCAACCTCACCTGCAAACATTGCTACTCCATTTCTGCCGACAAAGACTTCAGCGGCGAACTCTCCACCGACGAAGTATTCACGGTGATGGATGATTTGAAAGCATTCAAAGTCCCCGTGCTTATTTTATCCGGCGGTGAACCCTTATTAAGGCCGGATATTTTTGAGATCGGCCGCCGCGCCAAAGCGATGGGCTTTTATGTCGGCTTATCGTCGAATGGCACGCTGATCAATGCAGAAAATGTCGCGCAAATTGCCGACACAGGCTTCGATTACGTCGGCATCAGCCTTGATGGCCTGCGTGCCACGCATGACAAATTCCGCCGCAAAGACGGCGCATTTGAGGCCGCCTTAAACGGCGTCCGCCTGTGTCGCGATGCCGGTGCCAAAGTCGGCATTCGCTTTACGCTAACACAAGAAAATGCACATGATTTCCCTGCCCTGCTCGGCTTGATGGAAAGCGAACAGATCGACAAATTCTATTTATCGCACCTGAATTACGCCGGCCGCGGCAATAAAAATCGCAAAGACGACGCCCATTTCCGCACCACCCGCAATGCGCTCGATTTACTGTTCGAACACTGCTGGCGGCAGATTCAAGCCGGCATGCCGCGTGAATATGTCACCGGCAACAACGACGCCGACGGGGTTTATCTGTTGGACTGGGCGCGTCAAAATTTCCCAGAATACGCTGAATCCCTGCACCAAAAACTGGTGCAATGGGGAGGAAACGCATCCGGCGTCAACATCGCCAATATCGACAATCTCGGCATGGTGCATCCCGACACCATGTGGTGGGATTACCCGTTAGGCAGCGTGCGCCAACGCCCATTTTCTGAAATTTGGCACGATACGCGTGACCCGCTCATGGCCGGTCTAAAAACGGTGCCCCGCCCGGTAGAAGGCCGCTGCGCGCGCTGCCAACAACGGGCTATCTGCAATGGCAATACCCGTGTACGCGCCTGGCAAACGACCCAAAATTTATGGGCGGAAGACCCCGGTTGCTACTTAACTGATCACGAAATTGGCATCACCGCCACCGAACCGCTGGAGAGTCTCGCATGAAACGATTTAACACAAACACCGCTTACTTTTTGCTTTTGCTGGCCGGCATGGCCCACGCCGCACCCGAACCGGAAAAACTGTATGAAACCTACTGTTTATCCTGTCATGCACCGAACCGTTTAGGGGGGATGGGCCCCGCCTTATTACCGGAATCGATGGCACGCCTGAAAAAATCTGATGCGGTCAAAGCCATCGCCGACGGCCTGCCGGCAACGCAAATGCCCGCATTCAAAGAGGCATTGCATAGCGATGAAATCAATGCTTTAGCCGAATGGATTTATACGCCGCCAAAACTGCCACCCAAGTGGGATGCCGCTGACATTGCCGCCACCCGCATCGTCCATGCCGACGCCGTCAATCTGCCTGCCAAGCCGGTATTCAGCGCCGACCCAACAAACATAACCTTAGTGGTCGAACATGGTGACCATCACATCACCGTGCTAGACGGCGACAAAATGGAACCAATCACCCGCTTCGCCACCCGCTACGCGCTGCACGGTGGCCCCAAATTCACGCAAGACGGCCGCTTTGTGTTCTGGGCGACGCGTGATGGCTGGATCACCAAATTCGATCTATGGAATTTGAAAGTCGTCGCCGAAGTCCGCGCCGGTATCAACACCCGCAATCTAGCGGTTTCCTCTGATGGCAAAGTCGTCATGGTCGCCAACTATTTGCCGCATAGCCTGGTGGCACTTAACAGCACCGATTTATCGTTAATTAAAGTGATCCCCGTGGTTGGCAATACTGGCAAAACCTCGCGCGTTTCTGCGGTTTACGATGCCCGCCCACGCAACAGCTTCATTGCCGCGCTAAAGGACATCCCCGAAGTTTGGGAAATTCCCTACGATGGTCGCCCGGTTTATAAAGGCCTAGTGCATGACTACCAGTTGAAAGAAGGCATCCCCGAAGCCGGACCGCTGCCGGTGCGCCCTATCGTGCTGGACGATTATCTCGACGATTTCTTCTTCGACCAAAACTACGATTACATCCTCGGTGCCTCGCGCAGCAGCCCGAAAGGTCAAGTCATACACCTGGGCATTGGCCGCAAAACAGCCGACCTGGATCTCGCTGGCATGCCACATTTAGGCTCCGGCATTACTTGGGATTGGCTAGATGCCAACGGCAAAACCCGTCGCGTCATGGCCTCGCCAAATCTGAAAGATGGCCTCATCTCGGTCATCGACATGAAAACCTGGCAAATCATCAAGACCATTCCAACGCTGGGACCCGGCTTTTTCCTGCGCGGACATGAAAATTCCCCCTACGTCTGGGCGGATGTGTTCAGCGGCCCCAATAAAGATGTCATGCACGTCATCGACAAACAAAAGTTAGAAATCGTGCAAACTTTGCGCCCTGCCCCCGGCAAAACTTCCATGCACGTCGAATTCGACCGCTACGGTAAATATGCCTTGGTTTCCATCTGGGAAATGGACGGCGCTGTCGTCGTTTATGACGCGCAAACCTTGCAGGAAATCAAACGCCTGCCAATGAAACGCGCGGTCGGCAAATACAACGTATGGAATAAAACGCGACTATCGGAGGGGACGAGTCATTGATTGAGTGGCTGTATGATTGATTGGGTGGGGAAAATAGTCACATAATGGCCGTCATGCTCCCCACCCTAGGAATATGCACATGAAAGACTTAACCATCTCCCCTATGTCGGCAGCCGATTTGGATACCGTGATCGACTGGGCAGCTCAGGAAGGCTGGAACCCTGGTTTACACGATGCCAGCGCGTTTCACGCTGCTGACCCCGACGGTTTTCTACTGGCCCGATATGCCGGCGAGCCAGTAGCAAGCATATCAGCGGTGCGCTACGGCGAAGATTTCGGCTTTATCGGCCTCTACATCGTCAAACCGATGTATCGCGGGCAAGGTTTCGGCTGGGCCACCTGGCAAGCCGGCATGGCCCATCTAAGCGGCAGAATCATTGGCCTTGATGGCGTAATCGCTCAGCAGGAAAACTACCAAAAAAGCGGCTTCACGCTGCACCATCGCAATATTCGCTTTGAGGGCCGCGCTCGGCCAACGAACACGCTTACCCCCCTCGCCACGACTGCCACGCCGACGGATAAACGAATCGTGCCGCTTAGCGAGCTTGATTTCGAGCTACTCACAGCCTACGACCAAGCCTTTTTCCCGGCGGGACGCGCTGTCTTTCTAGCACATTGGATTAAACAAATAGACGGATACAGCCTAGCGTTAATGCACCACAACACACTCTCCGGCTACGGTGTTATCCGGCCATGCCGCAGCGGTTACAAAATCGGGCCATTATTTGCGCAAACCGAACAGGACGCTGAACAATTGCTGGTTTCACTAAGCGCCTCAATTTCGGCCGACGCCGCCATTTATCTCGACGTGCCCGAATGCAACCCGGCAGCCATGCGACTTGCACAGCACCACGCCATGCAACCCATGTTCGAAACGGCGCGCATGTACACCGGCACCGCTCCCGAAATGGCGCTGGAGCGCACCTTTGGTATTTCCACCTTTGAGCTAGGCTAAGTGTAGCAAACCCGACAATGTCTCCTGGTCGGTATGACATCGCACAACGTAGTTGCACCATTTGGGCCTGATGAAAGGGGGATATTCCTTTTAATATCAACACGTTGAGCACTTTGTTTTGAATGGCATAAATCTTGCGCAAACCTCCACCATCCCCGAAACGGAGCCCGCCTTGATTGACCTTGTTCGTGTGTATTCCTTTCTCCGGCTCCCTTCTCAGGCTCCACTTTCTCAACGCGTCAACGGCTCACTGCCGACGATGCCACGACCTTGCCACGCTGGCAGCCCAGCTAGGAAGAAATAATTATGCCGCTGTATAAAGGTGTCGAAATAGACGCATCCTTGCATAAACTAGTCCGGCACATGGCTAGCGCAGAAAGTTACCGCGAAACTTTGCAAGGCCTTCAGGGTGTTTGGGACAATCTCTCGCTACTGGGGCAACTTTCCAGCACCGGTGCGGACATGAGCGGCACACGTGAAGCCTTCCAAAAGTTGACCGGAGACTTAATCAACAACCTGGCCATTGAAACACTGAAAAAAACAGTTCTTGAGATGAAGTCAAAAGCGCAGGTGGCGGTCGATATCATGATCCGCAACCTATTCGAGCGCACGGCGGATATTGGCTTTCTGGCGACCGACGAAGACGTGCGCGCCTATCTTGAGCAAGCCAATGCACTAGCCACCGAACGTGCGCTACTCGAAGAGCGCTTTAGGGAATATGTATGCAAATATTCCGTCTACTCAGACATTATCTTACTAGACCTTAATGGCACCGTAGTCGCCAAGCTAGACCCGAACAACTCGGTCACCCAGTCACGTGATCCCCTTATCGCCGAATCCCTCCATACTCAGCAGGCTTACGTTGAGACGGCACGCGCTAGCGACCTACGCCTAGGTGAAGTATCACCGCTGATTTACTCATATCGCGTCACCAACCATGACGGCTGCGCTCTCGGCGTACTATGTCTGT
Organism: uncultured Thiobacillus sp.; assembly: GCA_964462255.1. Classification (GTDB taxonomy): domain Bacteria; phylum Pseudomonadota; class Gammaproteobacteria; order Burkholderiales; family Thiobacillaceae; genus PFJX01. Next base: position 11,562 of record CAYWXO010000080.1, read on the forward strand.
GCTTCCGCTTCCAGGATGAAATCAAAGGCATCTTCGCCAATCTTACCAAGCCAGATGATTGGTCAGTTATCCTACTACTAGACCCTGAGGGTCAAGTCATCGCCAGCAGCGACGGCTGGCACATTCCAGTCGGCGCGCGAGTTGAACGCGTATTGCAAGGCGATTGGGCGGTCGTTCGCTTCGCCGGCCGCGAATACCTGGCCACCACCCGGCCTACTCAAGGCTATCAGGGTTACTTTGGCCCCGGATGGTACGGCCACGTCATGATGCCGCTTGAACACGCCTTTGACAAAACCACCACCAATAGCCTAGATAAGGTTGATGCCCATGTATTGGCCGAGGTAATGGCAAATTCCGCCCTGTTCGCGCCGGATCTACAAGCCATTCCCGTGCAGGCAAACCAAATTCAACGTGTGCTCAATCGCTCAGTCTGGAACGGCAATGTTAACCACCGCACCAACAACAAGACACTTAACGCGGCATTCTCCAAAATACTGCTGTGGGAAATCAGCAATACGGGGCTAAAAACCAAGGACGTTTTTGAGCGCTCCATCGCCAACCTGCACGAAACAGTGATCTCCGCGATCCTGGAAAACAGCCGCTTCCTGGCTTCGCTTGCCATAGACATCATGGATCGCAATCTTTATGAGCGCGCCAACGATTGCCGTTGGTGGGCGTTGACTTCCGTTTTTCGGGCCACCCTGGCCGCCGGCATAAACAAAGAAAGCAGTAAGTCCATTGCTGAAATTCTAAGTTACATCAATGGCCTCTATACGGTTTATGACAGCCTGCTGGTATTTGATCGCCAAGGTAAAGTCATCGCCCTATCCAAGCCTGAATATGACAACTTTACCGGCAATATTCTGACCGATGATTGGGTCAAACAGACGCTATCACTGCGCGATACTCAGTGTTATACCGTATCGAATTTTAACAGCACTCCCCTGTATCGTGACCGTGCCACTTACATCTACTCGGCAGCCATTCGGTCGACGACTATTCGGTCGCCCGACAATCGACAAGTGGTAGGCGGCATCGCTATCGTCTTCGACGCGGAACCGCAATTCGAAGCCATGTTGCGTGACGCCCTTCCACGCGATGAACACGGCGAAGTCATGCGCGGCAGTTTCGGCGTCTTCGCACGCAGCAATAAACGCATCGTCTCTTCCACCCGCTCCGATTTAGCGCCGGGAACAGAGCTGGACATTCCCGACGAATATTTTCAGAACAACCATGATAAATCCGGCATCGTTACCTACCAAGGTCATTACTACGCTGTTGGCGCGTGCCCGTCGCGCGGTTACCGCGAATACAAGGGATCAACGGACGCCTATCGCAACGAAGTCAGCAGCTTGATTTTTGTGCCGCTAGGCAAGGTCGAACAGCAACATGCTATCCACGTCGAGCAATCGACCTATTCGGGACTCTCCACGGTTAATCGGCTTGGCGAGGGCAATCGGGTCGAAATCGCCACTTTCCATGTAGCCGGTCAGTGGTTGGGCGTGCGTTCTGAATGTGTGATTGAGGCGATTGAGACAAAAAGCATCACCGGCGTTCCTGGTACCAGGCGCAACCTTTATGGCTACATCATGTATAAAAAAGGGGTTATGCCTGTCATTAATTTGGCCACCCTTTTACTCATGGAACAACCGCATATTAATTCGCTTAAAAACCTGCCGCCCATACCCATCACGCAGAACAATCAAATTGTCGTACTAAAGGACGGCAACAATGGCGATCACATCGGTCTGCTGGTGGATCAATTAGGCGAAATACCTGAAGTCCCGGAAGAGCAAATCGAAAAACTTTCTGCCATCATGGGCGGCGAAACACAATTAGCCGACAGCATGGTGAAAAAACGGGAAGGCGATAGCGGCAACCAGATGCTGGTACTTCTATCAGTTGATCGAGTAAGGGCTCGGCTGCAAGCCCTGCACGCCCAAGTTGACCCCAGCGCAGTCTCTTAATTTCCCGCCATAAAACAATCTCGTCACAATCTCGGCACAATCTCAGTCTCAGTTCTTCAAGCGCAAAACAACGCGAACG
>CAYWXO010000081.1:0-3181 GCA_964462255.1 uncultured Thiobacillus sp.
GGCAATCGGGATGCCTTTGGCCGAGGCCAGCACTTCCACGCCCAGCGGATTGACCACCACGCCGGAACCTTCGTAGCCATCGATGAAGCGATCAATCAGCCAGTTGGCGCCACGGGGCGGCAGTACTTCCATGATGCGGCGCTTGTCGGTTGCGGTGATGATCAGCCGCTGTTGGGGCGCATTGATGACATAGCCGCCGGTCTTGCCATAGGGATTGGCTGCGATTTTGTCGAGGAAATTGGTCGAATCGAGATTGACCACGCCGACCACGCTGCCGACCCCATCACCCCGCGAATTTTTGATCGGTACAGCAATGCCGAATACGGAAACCTGCAGCGACTTGACCACCGTGACGCTGCTGATGGCCGGCTTGCCAGTGCCGAGTGCCGTCGCTACGTGATCGCGGAACATGAAGTTGATGCCGATGCGCTTGGCCTCCACTGGCACCGAAGCGATTGCCGTGCCCGCAGCATCGGTGATGAACAGGCCGCCGTTGAACAACTGGCGGATCACCAGCCGGTCTTCCAGATCGGTCTGCAGCGCCGACAGTGACTTGAAGGACATCGTGTCGTAGTGCCTGGCCAGTTTTTCCAGCGCTGACGTGCGTTCCAGCAGCTCCTGGTTGATGTTCGCCGCGACCAGTGCGGCAGCCGAGAGTTGCTGGTCGCCGAGCAACTGTTCCATGTCCGCCCGCAACATGCGCGAAGCGTAGTAGCCCAGCCCCCACAGGCTGAGAACGAAGATCACCAGCGTGAACAGGGTCAAGCGGGTCTTGAGCGAGCGTTGCAGAAATGAGTTCATCTGGTGTCCTGTCTATTAACTCGTAGATGCTTAAGCCAGCGCGACGCTAAATGATCTGGAAAACCGTCGAGCGACCCATTGATCCAAGCTTATTTCGATCAAATCAATATAGCAAAATCGTTGACGATATTATTGCTGACAAAATTGATCTGGTGTTTTTCGATCTTGGACTCCACCTGAAAATGCGGCAGAAAAATCGTGTTACCGAGCCGCTGATGCTAGAAGCTATTTCAGCCTAGGTGGCATGAGGGAAACCAGGGGAATTCATTCTTATTTCAAGCCGTCGGCGGTTCCCAGTTGTGCGCATGCAAATGACTGTGCGCTTTACCTCCGTGCCGATGCCGGTGGCGATGGGCCAGGTTGGCCGCTTCCAGCAACGCCAAATCGTTTAGGGCATGTTCCACCGGGCCATCAAACAACAGCCGGCCTTGCGGCCCCAGCACCAGCGCGCGCTCACCCAGCTCGGCGGCCAGCGATAGATTGTGCGTGCTAATCAAGACGGCGCGCGGCGAGTCGAGCACATTGTCAATCAGCCAGCCGACGGTGGCCGGATCAAGGCTGGCGGAGGGTTCGTCGAGCAAGAGCAATTCCGGTTCCATGACCAACAGGCAGGCGAGGGCGAGTTTCTGCTTCTGCCCGCCAGAGAGCAGGAATGGCGGCCGATCGAGCAGCGGCGTCAGGCGTAGTTGCTCGGCCCAGTCGGCAACGCGGCTATCGACATCGTCCAGCCCGAGTTGGCGCGGGCCGTAGGCGATTTCCGCGCGCACCGTTGGATTAAACAACATGGCCTCGGGATGTTGGAAAAGCAGAACACAGGCACGGCGGAATTGGCGGGCAAACTGACGCTGGCGCAGGCTGTTCTTATCTAACACTTGCCCTTGCCAGCGTAATTCACCTTGCTGTGGAAAAATCAGGCCATTGAGTAGTTTCAGCAGCGTGGATTTACCGCCACCATTGGCACCGAGTAGAACGATCTTTTCACCGGTTTCGATGCGCAGTGAAAGATGGCTTAGGCACGGGGCTTCCTCCGGCCAGGCGAATTCGGCATCGTGGAGTTCCATGAGTGGCACGATTGATGGTGCAGCGTGGGTCATTCGTCGAAGGCACCGCGTGAGCGCATGGCCAAGGCGGCATCGCTGGCGGCGGCAAAGGATTTGTCGAGCAGGGTTTGCGTCTGGGCGGCGGCGAGATGGGCATGGTCGCGCAGGCGGGGCCGCTGCAGATTGCGGCTCTCGAAAGCGAGGCGAAAATCACGCAGGATCCGCTCGAAGGTCTTGATCTGACTGATGGCTAGCGTCGCGACCAGTGCTGCCAGCGGCCAAGCAGCCAAGGCGGCGAGCAAATCGCCCCGGGCGACGTACCAGAATCCGAGAAACACCAGCAGCAAAACGCGCAAATTGACCCGCAGCAGGTAGTCGCCGGCAAAATTGCCCTGCCAGGAAGTAACGACGAGATAGCCAAGGCTAACGGTGAGATTGAAGGCCAGGATAGCTAGCAAGGCGCGTCGCAGTAAACGCCAGCGGCCGTTGCCGGCCGCCGCGAGGGCAGCGAGTAGCAACGCGGCCAAAATCAGCGGTTCATGCACAAAACTGATGGCCACCACCGCCGCTAGATAGGCGAACAGCCAAACACGGGCAGTATGTGCGCCCAGGCAAGATTTTAGTCTATCCCTTAGGTTTTTCACTAGGTTATCCTCTATCTTATCCACTATCTTATCCACCTCCGGGCTTTGGCGTAGCGCCAGACAAGAACGGTCAGAATCGCTTCGCCAACACCAATAAACAGGTGGGGAAGCAGAACCGCCGGCAGCGTGATTGAAACATCGAAGGGAAAGAATAAGGGCGAGCCGTCGCTCTTGCGCGCGATCAACGGCTGGATGCCCAGCAGCAGCGCGATGACCAGCCCCGAAACGACGACCGAAAGCCAGGCCGCCACAGCCACGGCTAGCGTTTCATGCCAGCGCCGCAACAGCCGCAGCGACACGATTGCCGCGCCTCCCCCAATCAGGCCTATCGCTAGGGCATTAACGGCCAGCGCGGTGATACCGCCGGCACCAAACAGCAAGGCTTGCAGCAGCAACACTAGACTATAGGCGAGGAAGGCCGGCCGTAAGCCAAACAGCAGCGTCAGCATGGCCACGCCCAGCGCGTGGCCCGAGGTGCCGCCCGGAATCGGCACCATCACTAGGCCGATGCCGTAAGCCAGGGCGGTGATCATGGCCAGACGCGGCACGGTGCTCTCGTCGAGTTGCGCGCGCAGGCCGCCTTGGCTTCGGATCGCCCAGGTCCAGGCACCGGCGGCGATGGCGTAGGCTGGCAGATAGGTTTGCGGTGAGAGAAAACCGTCGGGAATATGCACGTTAGGCAGCGTGGAGAAAGCG
>CAYWXO010000081.1:3281-4522 GCA_964462255.1 uncultured Thiobacillus sp.
AGGCTCAAAAAAGGGCCGAGGCCGACAAGATTACTCGATATTTCTCTTTGCCTTCCGCGCCTTGCTGCGCGGAGGTCAATTCGTTTAAACGCGCCGAGGCTACTTTCTTCAGCCCGAGCGCAAAACTCATGTTGTCTTGGTAGATGCGCAGGCCGGGCATCAGGTAGCGGATGTTGCCACCGGTGTCGGCATCATCGCTGCCGTTGGCCTTGTCGTGGCCGAGGCCAAGGTATTGCAGTTCCAGCACGCCATCGACGCGCCTCCTGGCTGCGGCATCGCCAAACATACGCCAGGCCAGCGCCGCGTTAACACGATCTTCGCTACCGAATTGCATGGTGCTACTGTCGGCATAGGTGTATTCCTGAAAGCGCAGGAGCGAGGCTTCGACCGATAAGGTCAGGTCACGCGTCAGCATCTTGCTCATGGTCAGGCCAAGGCTGTAGGACGATTTGCCAAAACCGGTCGATTTGCCAGCGTCTATGGCCCCCGTGCTGTCGCGTAGATTGGGATTGCCGTTTGGCAGGGTGATGCCGGCAAAGGCGGAAAAGTGCCAGTCTTCCAGATCATCGAGGCTTTCGTTGGCGGGGGTGAGCTGAAAGCCCAGGTTTGGCTCGTATTTGAAGCCGATCTGGCCCAGGACAGAGGCGTCGGCCCAGCCGTGGGTATCGTATTTCGGGCCACCAGCCGGGTCTGTTGTGTCGATCTTCTCATTGTAGGGGAGAAAGACGTAGGCCGATAACCAGGGGGTGAGGCCGTGGCCGAGACCGAGCATCGTGAAGCGCGAATAATCGGCTTCGCTTTGCGTGGGATCAACGCGCTTGAATTTGGCATGATCAATTTTGACGATAGCAAGCGTGCTACCCGCCGGCAGCACGCCTGAACTGGCCGATTCGACCGGTGCACCGGGACCTTCAATGGCAGCAGCACCCACGCCAGCAACGCCGTGGTGGGCCAGCGCCGGGCTGCTCAGGGCGAGGCTAATCAGTGCAGCATTCCAGTAAGACATATTCATTTGGCGGCTTCCTTGCGACGGGTAAATAGCTGGAGTAGGCCAAAGAGGCCAAAAAGTATGCCGGCACCGGTGGCGAATTGCATCCAGCGCGGAGATTCTGAAAAAGTCGGTTTGGGCGGTGGGGGGGACGCGGATGGCGCGCTGCCGGTGTCGGTAGCCGACAGTGTCAGACGTGCGCCGTGGCCGTCCTTCGTCGTCGCCACTATTTCAAGTGATTGGCCTGCTAGTG
>CAYWXO010000081.1:4622-13591 GCA_964462255.1 uncultured Thiobacillus sp.
AGTGATTGGCCTGCTAGTGTTTGCCCGAATACCGGCAGGATCGCCGCGCGGCCAAGGGCATCAGTACGGCCAACCTGGCTGGGGATTTCGCTGCCTTGTGGTGTGACTTCATATTGCTCGAAGGCGAATGGTTTGCCGTCGGCATAGCTGAGGGTGATGACGGTGAGCGCCATGGTTTCAAGGCGAGTGTGTACTTCATGGCCAATACTGCTACCGCTGTACAGTGTTAGGGTGGCAAGATAGATCAGGCGGAACATGGTAAAACTCATGGCAGCATAAAGTTGAGGGTGGCAGCGCGGATCAAGCTATCGGCCTTGCCATCCGTCAACGGCGTTTCCAGGCTGGCGCTGATAAGTTGCAGGCCGCCATGGCGCACGCGCAAGTTGATGCGACCGGCGCTATCGGTGATGCCGCGGGTGTCGCCGTCATAAGCGACTGCGACCTTCGCCTGCGGCACGCCATGTAGGGTGGCGGCGACGGTGAACTTGTCGCCCTTTTTCAAACGGCTGGGGTCAGTTGATAAGCTGAGTTGCAGTCCGCTGGGGTTGGGGTTGGGGCTGGCGTCAATCTTGGCCAGCGCCGGTGTCCAGCGCGCAATGCGCGTAACGGTTTCTTCCGAGCGCCAGCTATGGAGTGCGCCTTTGACTTCGTGCTTAGGCTTGTTGAGGGTGTCGTAGGGCGTCTTGGTCCAGTCGCCGCTGTTGAGCTGGAAGGTGATGGCGGCACAGTCGCCCTCGACCCGAGCCGGATTACCCTTGTAGGTGATCGCCTTGTGTTTTCCTGCGTTATCGCTGCATTGAACTTGGGTGATGATGGCGGGATCGTAGGCAACGGCCGTCGCGCCGGTATGGGCAGAAGTTATGTGGGCAGAAGTTTTGTGAGCAGCTGAAAGATGGCCCTGCTTGAGGATGAATTGCCGACCTTCCTGGTCGATCCAGAATTCGTGGGCGCTGGCGCTGGAAAGTAGCAAAAAAAGAACAGAGAACTTGATAGCACAGAACGTAATAGCGCGAAAAAGGGAGGTCATTTGAGCGGCGCAAGGAAGGCAGTGGTATGAACTTTATCAAAAAGATCATACGAACGCCAGTTGTGTACTCTCAGCGCCCTACAACGCAAAGTGAACAAAAATGGCAGCAAAACTTCTTGACTTAAATCAATCGTTATTCCGATACTTACGTCTGGATTAAATTGATCCACAACCCAACAAGGAGCCTCACTATGAAACTGCGCATTTTAGTCGTTGCACTGATGACCCTCGCCGCCCCACTCGCTTGGTCTGCCGAGCCGATTACGCCTATTCCCACAGTCAAGGTCAAAAACGTTGCCATGGTGGAGTTGGGCAAAAAGTTGTTCTTCGATCCGCGTTTGTCCAAGTCGGGTTTCATTTCGTGTAATTCTTGCCATAACCTGTCCATGGGCGGCACGGATAACCTGAAAACCTCCATTGGCCATAACTGGCAAGAAGGCCCGATCAACTCCCCCACCGTGCTCAATTCCAGCATGAATCTGGCGCAATTCTGGGACGGACGCGCTAAAGATCTGAAAGCGCAAGCCGGCGGCCCCATCGCCAATCCGGGTGAAATGGCCTTCACGCATGAATTAGCGGTTGATATGTTGAGCTCCATCCCGGCTTACCGGGCCGAGTTCAAAAAGGTCTTCGGCAAGGAGGGCGTCAATATCGACATGGTGACCGATGCCATCGCCGCCTTCGAAGAAACGCTGAATACTCCAGATTCTCGCTTTGACAAATGGCTGAAAGGTAACAAGAAAGCCATAACTAAAAACGAGCTGGAAGGCTACGAGCTGTTTAAGAACAGCGGCTGTACCGCTTGCCATTACGGTCCGGCAGTGGGCGGCAATTCGTTCCAGAAAATGGGCCTCGTGGCTGAGTACGACACCAAGAACAAAGCTGAAGGCGTAGCCGGTTTGACCGGTGTGGATGCCGACCGCATGAAATTCAAAGTGCCGACACTGCGTAACGTTGAATTAACCTATCCGTACTTCCATGACGGCGAAGCCGACACCCTGGAAAAAGCGGTTGACATTATGGGTAAATTGCAACTAGGCCGTACTTACACTGCAGACGAAATTAGTAAGATTGTTGCCTTCCTGAAGACGCTGACCGGCACGCAACCGAGCTTCAAACTGCCGATTCTGCCTCCTTCAACCAACGACACGCCGAAACCGAAGCCCTTTGGCTAAGCCGCGTTTCAGTTAGTTTAGAAATAAGCGAAATACCGAACCGAAAACCGGGGTCTGACCCCGGTTTTTTTTCAGATTTTTTAAAAAGTCTAAATCAAACCAGCGCGCGTGGCGAAAGCGACCAGTTCGGCATTGTTTTCCACATTAAGTTTTTCGAAGATGCGCTGGCGGTAGGTTGAAACACTTTGCGTGCTGATGCCGAGACGTTGGGCAATGGCGGCGTTGCGTTCACCTTGGACTAAGCCGCTTAATACTTCTTCCTCTCGTTTTGAAAGGTGTTCAACGGTTCGATGGGGGGCTTGTTTGCGTCGTGTTTTCTCGGCGTTGGGCGGTATGGGAAACACGATCTCTCCTTGCATGACACGATCTAGTGTATCCAGAATCGTTGCTGCATCCGAATCTTTGGAAAGAAATCCTTTGGCACCGAGGTTGCGGACGTGGCGTGCATACTGATCAGCGGGATGCATGGTGAAGATGATGACCGATGGTGACTTCTCCCGCGTATTTAGCTGCTCCAATACCTGCATGCCAGTCAGGCCGGGTAATGAAATATCCAGCAGCATTAAATCGGGTTTGAGCTGATCGCTAAGTGCGAGCGCTTGAAAACCATCGGCGGCTTCGCCAACAACGTGCAGATGGGGCTGACCGGCAACCACCGTGCGCAGTGCTTGTCGCACAACCCAATGGTCATCTGCAATAAGCAGTGTGCATGGCATTATTTCACCTCATTATTATTGAGTGGATTGTGTGGAATCTGTACGCAGATTGACATGCCCGGCGACGCTCGGTCGATCTGCATTGCGCCTTGGTGTCGGTTCAATCTCCCCTTAATGCCTTGCAACCCAAACCCTTCATGCATATGTTCTGGATCGAAGCCTTGGCCATTATCCCTGACTTTTAGCAAAATATAATTCTTGCTATGCGTGAGCGAAATGCTGACCTGTTTTGCGCTGGAATGCCGTACCACATTGGTGAGCAGTTCCTGCAAAATTCGAAAAATATCTAAGCGGATGGATTCGGAGGGTTCATTAGGGAGCCGAAATAGGCTGTGCCGGATCTGGATGCCGCTTTTTTGGGCCCAGTCCTGCAGATACCAGCGGCAAGTTTCTGCCAGCCCTAGATCGTTGAGCATAGGTGGGCGCAGACGGGTATAAACGCCGCGCGAAGAAACCAGCGTCTGCGATACGATCTCCTGCACTTGCGCCAGGACAGCACGGCCTGCTGCGGGTAGGTCGGGTGCCAGCAGATTTAACTGGTTCAGCATCAGGTTAGCACCGGTCAGCGAGGCCCCGATCTGGTCGTGGATATCGCTGGCAATAGTCATGCGTTCTTCTTCAATGGAGTCGTGCATGTGGGCAGACAGGCTATGGAGTTGTTGCAAGGCGCGATCCAGTTCCTGGCTGCGTGCCACCGCCTGCAGTGCGCTGCGCCGTTGCTCGGTAATATCAGAGCAGAAACCCATGACCCGCCTATCGTCGAGCAACACCGCCTTCAGCGAAACCAATATCTCATGGCCATGTTTTTGACGCAGGCTAAGCTCGATACTGCCGCCGCCTTGTTGCACTATTTGGGCAAATAATTCGAGATGGGTGAGACGGTCTTTTGTCGGGGCGAGATTGGCGATGGTCATGCCTAGCAGTTCGGCGCGTGAATAGCCGGTCAGTTCGCAGCCAGCCGGATTGACATCAAGGTAGCGGCCGTTCGTGTCAGTAATGAATATCCCGACAGGCGCATCTTCGATATAACACTTGACCATATCGCGCTCGCGGATGAGGTCGGCGGTGCGTTCTTGCACGCGGGCTTCCAGTATCTTGTTTTGTGCGTTGATCTCTTCTTGCGCTTTGCGCAGCATCAGATGGGTTTGCACTCTGGCCAGCACCTCTTCGCGCTGGAAGGGTTTGATGATGAAATCGACGCCCCCCACCTCAAAGCCTAAAACTCGATCAGAAACATCAGTCTGGCCACTAATGAAAATTATTGGAATGGTGGCTGTACGTTGATTTTGCTTGAGTTGCCGGGCCACCTCGAAACCATCCATGCCGGGCATGCGGACATCCAGGATGATCAGTTCCGGCGGGAAGCTCAGTGCCGACTGAAGTGCCAGTTCTGGCGAGGGCGCGGCGCGCACGCGATGGCCGGCCAGTTTGAACAGATGGGCGAGCAGATCCAGGCTGGCCGGGTCATCATCGACAAGCAAGATTTCCGCTGCGGGCGAATGTGTGCTCAGGGACATGGTGCTTCGGGACTTTGCGCATTGGGACGTTGCACATTGGGACTTTGAGCATCAGCTCCCGCCTCTGCCGGCAAGCTTTGCAACTGCGCCAACAGCGCGGGGTAAGCATAATTTTTTACGTGCTCCCTGAGTGCCTCAGCCAGGTCGGCATCCAGCGGCACGATCTCGGCAATAACCGCCAGAATGCGTTCTTGATCAAGCCTGAGAATGGCATCCGTAAGGCAGCGGCGCAGTGTGGCCGGCAAGGCAGAAAGCGCGGTGGGATTAATGTCTTGCACTGCTGTTGGCGGCGCGGCTAGGCTGCTATGAACATATTTCAAATTAAGTAATTGCTCCATATTTTCGAAGATATCTTGCCGGCGGAAGGGCTTATGGACGATGACATCGAAACCGGCTGCCATCAGGGCGTTATCGTCGTCCCGCAGAATGGAGGCGGTTACCGCGGCGATTCGCACTTTATCGCCGTCGGGCAAGGCACGAATGCGCCGGGCGGCTTCAACGCCATCCATCACCGGCATGCGTCGATCCATCCAGATGAAATGCGGTTGCCAGTGCTTGAATAGCTCTAATGCTTCAGCACCATTTTCAGCAAGCGCAACATGAAAGCCGGTGGTTTCCAGCCAGCGGGCCAGCAAAAGTCGGTTTTCGCGGTGATCATCGACGACGAGAACGCGGATATCCGGCTGGCCGGCGGCAAGGCCCACCACATCGCAGAAGTCTTTGCCGGCTTGCGGAATGTCGGCGGCGGAAGCCCGCTGGCAGGGCAGTTCAACCCGAAAAGTGCTGCCTTGGCCAAGGTTGCTGTTGAGGGAGAGGGTGCCGCCCATCAGCTCGACAAATTGCCGCGTAATCGACAGGCCCAAGCCGGTGCCTTGATGCCGTGATGCAGCCGCAATTTGCACAAAGGGCTCGAAGATTCTGGCTTGGTCGTCAGGTGCAATACCGATGCCGGTGTCGGTCACTTCAATGACCAGAACTTCAGGTGCCTGTGTGGCAACGCTGGCGTTCAGTGTCACGGTTCCCATCTCGGTGGCCTGGATGGCGTTGGAGATAAGATTGATGAGGACTTGTTTGAACTTGGCCGCGTCACTGATTACGTAACGGGGGAAGTGTGAGGAAATAGCAATGCTTAAACGTAAGTCTTTGTCGCGGGCGCGCAGTTGCAGCATGGCGGAAACTTCGTTAATCACCGCGGCAATATCAAAAGGGGCGGCTTCTAGCTGGATGTGGCCGGCCTCAATTTTGGCCAGCTCCAGCACATCATTCACCACACAGAGTAGATGGTCGCTACTGCGGTGAATAATGGCTAACGACTCTTTTTGGATGTCGCTGACTGCGCTATCACGTTGAAGAATATCGGAATAGCCGAGAATTGCATTTAAAGGAGTACGTAGTTCGTGCGACATGTTGGCGAGAAACGCGCTTTTGGCTTGGCTGATGGCTTCGATAGCCTGTTTGGCCAGCGTCATTTCCTCTTCCGCTTTTTGGCGCCGGTGAATTTCGCGTGACATTTGCACGGTACTGTCGGCCAGCCGGTCATACATGTTCATCAGCGTTTCGATGAGGACTTTGGTCGCACCGGTCATTTCTTCGTTAGCGGCTTCTTTGGCCAGCGCCAGCGAAATGCCGCGCGGCAGTGACAAAACAACTTTGGCCATGCGTTTGTCAGAATCAAGAATGTGATAAGCAAGCCAGTGCGTAAGAAACCTGACGATGCTAAGTAGGGTTTCATCGTGTGATTTATCGCTCTTTTCCCGCATGATGCGGGTTACTTCGCCGATAAAGTCGCCGTGCGATTGTTGATGCCATTTTGCCCAGACATCGCCATCAAAGTGTTCGCGCCAAATCTTTTCTTCAGTGGAGAAGTGGAACTGAACGTACTCCGTAATTGAGTCGAGGATTTTGTCGAGCGTTGGGGCGGCGGACTGAAATGCGATATGGCTGACTAGCGAATTCAGCAGCTCGACCAGCCGCTTGTGTTGTTGGTCGATGATCTCGATGCCGCACTCGAAGTTATCGTTCCAAGGGAATATCTCAAGGTGGGTCATCATGGCTGTTGCTTCGCGAAAAGTGGGATAAAACAAGGGCCGCATTATGGCCGAACTCCACCGGCCTTGATGTCATCCGTTGCTGACAGACTTTCAGAAATTCTCTCGTTAAAGTGAGACGATGTGAGACGAATGCGATGTATTGATATTGATGAATTGAGACAGGAGAGCGCCTTGATGACTAAGGGTAGGGTAGGCGGTAAATCAGCGGTTACTGTGCAAGTCAAAACATGACACGTTCAGCCCAAGCTCAGCAACCTGTCATCTTGGCGGTTGATGATGCGCGCACCAATATTGAGATTCTGCGCGCGGCCTTGACGCCAGATTACCAACTGATCAGTGCCAGTCGTGGCGCGCAGGCGCTGGAACTTGCTGCCGCGCAGCAGCCTAGCCTGATCTTGCTCGACATCATGATGCCGGAGATGGATGGCTACGAAGTTTGCACGCGCCTGAAACAAGCCGCGGCAACACGTAATATTCCGGTCATCTTTTTGACCAGTCGCAGTGCGGTTGGCGATGAGCAAAGAGGGCTAGAAGTTGGGGCGGTGGATTACATCACCAAGCCGATTAATGTGCGCTTGCTGCGAACGCGCGTGAAGACACAGTTGGATCTGGCCGCCGCCAGAACGGCATTGCAGCAAGAGGTGGATTTGAGTCGTGCGATGATGGACTCGTTGCACAGCGCCTTCGCCTTGATTAATGAAGCCGGCGACATCATTCGGGTCAACCAGGTTTGGCGCAATTTTGCTGCAGCGAGTGGTGCGGCAGAATCGGTGCGCGAAGGCGTGGGCCTTAATTACTTTGCGGTCTGTCAGCAAGCTGCGGACAGCGGTGATGTATCGGCCGCCCAAGCGCTGGCGGGCATGCGGCAGGTTATGTCGGGTGAGTTGACTCATTTTTCCGTCGAATACACTTGTCATTCTCCCTGTGAAAAACGCTGGTTTCTTTTGCAAGTTACGCCCTTGTTGGGCTCGCTCAAGGGGCTGATGCTCAACCATGTCAATATCACGCGTGAGCATAAGGCGGAGCTGCAGGTGCAGGCTGAACACGATCGCGCCATGATGTATTTGTTGACGGTCGATGCCTTCATCGTCGCCCTGGATGCGGCCGGACGGATACAACTCATCAACCGAAAAGGTTGCGAAATCCTCGGGCGCAGTGAAGAAGAACTGCTCGGCAGCGATTGGTGGGCGGTATGCGTGCCATCGATCCGTGAACCATGGCAGCATTTTTACCAGGCATTGATGTCGGGCCAGGCACAGACCACGCAATATGCCGAGTATCCCGTGCTGGGCGTCAATGGCCGGGAGCATTTGATCAGTTGGCAGCGGCAGTTGCTGCGTGATGAGAGCGGGAGTCCGAGTGGAATGGTCAGTTGTGGGCTCGATGTAACCGAGGAGCGATTCGTACAGCATGCCCTTGCTCAATACCAGGATCAATTGGAGGATATGGTGAAGTCTCGCACGGCCGAGCTGGAGCAGGCGCGACAGGTTGCGGAACGGCTGGCGCAGGCGAAAAGCGAATTTATCGCCAACATGAGTCATGAGATCCGCACGCCGCTGAATGGGGTATTAGGCCTCGTTCAAATCGGTTTGCGCAGTAGCAAGGGCCGCAAGATTGAGACGTTGTTCTCCCGCATTTTGAATTCTGGCCACCTGCTGCTTGCCGTGGTGAATGACATCCTCGATTTTTCAAAGATTGAAGCCGGAAAGTTGATCACCGAGGCGGTGCCGTTCGCGCTGGGGCAGGCCATTGACGATGCGGTCGAAGTCAATGCGCATTGTGCCTACAGCAAGGGATTGCTGTTCGAGGTGGCGGAAGCGGCCGACCTGCCGCAGCAGGTCATCGGTGACCGCGTGCGCCTGACTCAGGTGCTGATCAACCTGATCAACAATGCCATCAAGTTTACCGAGCATGGCCGGGTGCGGCTGGAAGTTCGGCCGGGCAAAGCGCCGACCGGGCAGCACGGCATGCTGTTTCACCTTGAAGATAGCGGTATCGGCATGACCGACGAGCAGCTCGGGCGTTTGTTCACCCCTTTCGAGCAGGCTGATAGCTCAACCACGCGCCGCTTTGGCGGCACAGGACTGGGCTTGGCCATCAGCCAGCGGCTGGTCGTGGCGATGGGCGGAGAAATCAAGGTGCAAAGCGAGCTGGGCACCGGCACCACCTTTACTATCTGGTTGCCATTAGTGGCTGATGCTGAATTGGTGTTGGCAACTAATGGGGTGGAACAGCCGCTGCGGGCGCGGCGGATTCTGCAAGGCCGTGCAGCTGCGCAGAATAATCTGGCGTGCGGCAGCGCAATAGCGGGGCTAGCCGCGGACGCCATGAACGTTGCGCGCTTGCGCGGTTTGCGCATCTTGGTGGTTGAAGATAACGAAGTTAATCAGCTGGTGGCCGAAGAGCTGCTGGCGCTGGAAGGTGCCCTGGTCTCAATTGCCAGTAATGGGCGCGAAGCCATGCAGCGTCTGCAAGAATGCAGC
>CAYWXO010000082.1:0-13582 GCA_964462255.1 uncultured Thiobacillus sp.
AATAATAACCTGCAATAAAGTTGAAACTGCCGGCTGAAAGCGCGATGCAATTGCGCCGTCCTCAATCTTCTGCGCTGCAACAGCGCCCGAAGCAGTCGATTATTCTGGCGTGGTAAGGTAGCATTTGCTGGATCTATTCCGCCCGCTTTGGGCACTCCACTTTTTAACGTACCGCTCAAAACAACGCTTATGCTAGACATTCAACTCCTCCGCAAAGACCTCGCCAATGTGGCGCAACGCCTGGCCAGCCGTGGCTTTATTCTCGACACCGCGCGTATTGAAACGCTGGAGGCAGAACGTAAGGACATCCAGACGCGCACCCAGGAATTGCAGGCGCGGCGTAATCAACTGTCCAAACAAATCGGCATGGCCAAAGGCAAAGGCGCAGATGCCAGCGCGTTGATGCAAGAAGTCAGCGGTTTGAGCGACGATCTGAAGCTGGGTGAAGATCGTCTGGCCGCCATTCAAGAAGACCTCGCCAGCGTGCTGATGGTGATTCCCAACTTGCCGCATGAATCAGTGCCGGTCGGCAAGGATGAAAGTCATAACGTGGAAGTGCGGCGCGTCGGTACGCCACGTCTGTTTGCCTATGAGCCACTTGATCATGTTGATGTTGGTGAAAACCTTGAACTACTAGACTTTCCCACCGCAGTCAAAATCACCAGCAGCCGGTTCGCCTTGATGCGCGGCCCGTTGGCACGTATGCATCGTGCTTTGACTCAGTTCATGCTGGATACGCATACGCAAGAACATGGTTATGAAGAAGTCTATGTTCCTTACCTGGTCAATGCCGATTCCATGCGCGGCACCGGACAATTGCCCAAATTTGAGGACGATTTATTCAAACTCAGCAATGGCATGTACCTAATTCCCACGGCGGAAGTACCGGTAACCAACATTGTGCGCGACGAAATTATTCCGGCGGAAAATCTGCCAATCAAATTGGTTGCCCACACGCCCTGTTTCCGTTCTGAGGCCGGATCTTATGGTCGCGATACCCGCGGCATGATTCGCCAGCATCAATTCGACAAAGTGGAAATGGTGCAATTTGTGCGACCAGAAGATTCATACGCTGCGCTGGAAGAGCTGACCGGACATGCCGAAGCGATTCTGCAGAAATTGGATTTACCGTATCGTGTCGTGGCGTTATGTAGTGGCGATATCGGCTTTTCTGCGGCAAAGACCTATGATCTTGAAGTCTGGTTGCCGGCGCAGAAAACGTACCGTGAAATCTCGTCCTGTTCCAATTTTGAAGCCTTCCAGGCACGCCGCATGCAAGCACGTTTTCGTGATATCAAAGAAGGCAAGGCCAGCAAGCCCGAGCTTATCCATACTCTGAATGGTTCTGGTCTAGCAGTGGGACGCACCCTGGTTGCTATTCTGGAGAATTACCAGAACCCGGATGGCAGCGTAACCGTGCCGGAAGTGCTGCGGCCTTACATGGGTGGCTTAATCCAACTCGTCAAGGAATAAGCCAAGTGACCGCTATTACCTTAAACTGCCATTCTATTGGCCAGCGTCTCCCAGCGCAGGTTGCGCAAACTTTGCGCTAAGCGGTGAACCTCACCGCTTTCAACCAAACGGCGGCGCTCGCGGCCATCCGGGATGGCGTGATGGCGGAGCATTTCACGTAATGCTTCATTTTTGCGCTTTTCATCCGGTTGCAAGACATCGCCGCGGCGGCTGTGAAAAGCATCTTCCCCCACCGCGCATACCGTGTTGAATACATTAAACTGGCGGCAAGCCATCGGCCGGAGCGGGTGAATGGCGCAAGCTGCATCCACTAAAAATGGGCAAGCATCAAGATTACGATGCCGCAGCAATTGCTGTTGCACCCGCTGGCGCAATTCACCGGCCAACTTTTCTTCGCTATACCAAGCGATACCCATCACTTCTAGTGGGTAAACCGGAATATCAACATGGGTGCGACAGCAACTGGCACAGCCACGGCCACAAGCGAGTTTGCGGCCATCCGCCTTAATGGCGGCGGCGACGCCTTGATTGGTCAGATGCTGAACTTCCAGCAGCAGGGGCAGCCAAGGCTGACGCTTTTCGTCATCGGGAAAGCGCAGGCGATCAGGAGGCTTCATAACCGCACTTTTCTCATGCCCGCACCTTTCTCATAACCGCACCTTTCTCATGCCCCCCTTAATCCCGCGCCGGCTCCATCACCGCATCCAGATTCAAATTGTCGCAATATTCGAAGAAATCACCGCGTAAGGTCGGCAAGTGCATATCGGCCGGCACGCCGACAGTAATATTGACTGAAAACATCGGCGTACCGGTATGCGGTGCTGGATAAGTTTCAGTAATCAATTCTTCGATGTTAATGCCCTGATGCGCGAAGAAATCTGCCAGATTATGCACAATACCAGGATGATCCATCGCCACGACATTGACGCGATAAGGCACCAACGGCGTCTTGCGCTCGGCGCGACGCGTGCGTTTGTGCATGATATTCAGGCCCAACTCCTCGCCAATATGACCTAAGCGATCTTCCAGCTTAGTCAACGCATTCCACGGCCCGGAAAGCAGCATCAAAATGGAAAACTGGCTGCCCAGCACCGCCATGCGCGATTCTTCAATATTGCAGCCGGCCTCCACAATGCGACTGGTAAATCGTTGCACCAAGCCAATTTTGTCTTCACCGGAGGCCGTAATAGCCAGATAGTCGATATTGCTCATGATCTTCCTGTTGGTTTAGTTGCTGTGAAGCGGATTGTAGCGGTTCTGGATGCGCTGTTGC
This sequence comes from uncultured Thiobacillus sp., assembly GCA_964462255.1. GTDB lineage: Bacteria > Pseudomonadota > Gammaproteobacteria > Burkholderiales > Thiobacillaceae > PFJX01. The sequence continues at coordinate 2,747 of CAYWXO010000082.1, forward strand.
TTCGCTAAGCGAAGGCATAAGCGCCTTTGCCCGATCTCTTGACGGTGTACATCGCCAAATCCGCGGCACGGCGCAAGGTATCAGCATGATTGGCATGATCCGGATAAAGGGCGATGCCGATGCTGGCACCCAAATCCAGCGCCTGTTCTGCTGTCGCTATCTTACGGGTGAGTGCGGCGATAAGCTTTTCTGCGACACCTGCCGCTTCCTCAGCCCGACTGATGCCGCCCAAAATAATCAGAAATTCATCGCCCCCGATACGGCCAATGGTATCTTGCGCACGAATACATTGCTGCATTGCACGGGCCGCTTCACGCAGGACTTCATCACCCGCTTCATGGCCTAAGGTATCGTTAATCGCTTTGAAACCATCCAAATCGATAAACAGCAGGGCCACCTTTTTATCCATGCGATCAGCATTAGCGCAGGCGATGCGCAGACGATCTTCCGCTAAGCGCAACGTGGGCAGGCCAGTCAAAAAGTCATGCGTTGCCATGCGTTCAAGCTCTTTGTGCTGCGTTTTAACTTGATTGATGGCCGATTCAGCCGCATCCAGCAAGGCATTCACTCGCTGCGTCAACAGCCCAATTTCATCTTCACTATGCGCTTTCATGTCTGGCAAGCGGGCAGAACTACCCGGTGTAATCTCCGCCACGGCATTAGCAAGCTGAGTAATCGGATGAATGGCCATGGCGCGCAACACCAGCGTCATGATAATGGCCGTCAATAACACTTGGCCCAGCAACAACAGGGTCAGCAGTAACGCGGTATTGCGGGCGGTGGTTTCAATTTGCGCACTGTTTTGCACCAGCAGCAAGGAGCCAATCGCTTCAATTTGATCAACCGGCGAAAATAACGGGTAACGTTTGCCTTCCTGAAAGTGGATATTGCTGCGCGATCCGTGCTCAACCTTGAAGCCCCCCTCATTTGCCTCAATACGAGCCGCCACAATAAGCGGATTGGCCAGTAAACCATTAATCACGCCTTCAGCAATATGGCTATTAGCGGCAAAAACCGCGACTTCTGCCTGGGCTTGAATGGTGCGGACCAGTTGATCCTGCTGCGTTGCAGCGACATTAATTTGATGGCGAAAGGCGTAATGGAAAGTAATGGCACCAGCAACCAGCGAGAGCATCAACAAGATAAGCCCCACTAAAACGCTGAGCCGGAACTCCAGCCGCTTGTTGATCGCAGTTTTTTTCATATGAGATTGCACCAATTATTTGTTGAGCCGCTGGACCACTTTAACGCTGTTATCGACCAAGCTGGCATCAATGTAACCAATGGCGTTGCGATGTTGGCTTACCCTAGCCTTGACTTCCTGACTATTATTTAACGTAATCGGTGGTTGCACCTCGCCACTAAACTGCAGGCGCGCCCAATATGCGTTAACTTGACGAATGGGCATGCCATTCACTGCGCCGAAAAACGCTTGTCTGATTGCACTATCGCGCGGCTGTTCCAGCACCAACGCGACCTCACCCGATGCAAAATTTCGCGTCCGCCCCAAATAAAGATCAGAGACTTCGCGCGGCGTGATTGACTGCAATGGGCCTTGCTGATTAACAATGACCACCACCTCGGCGGCAGCCAAAGATGACAGCGGAGTCGGCAACGTGGCCGGCAACAGGGTCGGCAACAGGGTCGGCATAACGAACAGAAAGAAACCGAGTAACAGGGCTGAGATAAATGTACGCATGATTAGAATACAAAATCCAAGCTGGCAGACAAGCTATTAACGCGGCTGTCTTGATCATTAATGTGCGGAGCGCGTGCCCATATCCCATAACCCTGTTGGTGAATATGGCTGCTTGACCATTGCAGCTTGAAAGCGGCCTGGTCATGGAAGTCCCAACGCACGCCGAGCGACAGCGATTCCTGATCCATACGCGTACTGTTGGCAACATGAACGGCGCTGTTCTGCAAACCGCGTAATGCCGATGCCGATGCCGGCGAAACAGGCCCCCAATCATTGATCGGCGTGACTAGGGAAATATTAGGTCGTGAGGTTGCTAACAGGGCAAAAGGCGTGAAATTGCCGACGCGGCGTCCCAACACAACATAAGCCAATCGACTGGCGTTTAACGCAGCGGTATCCGTTTTTGACATGCCCACTTCGGCTTGCCCCAGCCATTCACCATCATCATAAGCCGCACCGAAAGAGAGAAAATGCTTGCTCGCGTCATAGAAGCCAGCATTTGCACGAAGAGAAGCCGCTTCGGCGCTGATCTGCGGAAGATTAAGGCCTGCCACCTTGTCCAATTCGGTGTGCAGCAGGGCCAAGGCACCCACTTCATTATTGACATGAAGAAAGGCATAGCCGGCTTTCAAACGCCAAGGCCCGGCCTCCCTTTGCGCGGAAAGTATGAATAGTTTATCCACATCAGCTTGATAGCTACTGGCTCCCATCGCAATAGAAGGTTCGCTTTGTCCTAACTGCGCTTTGATTCGCCAGTTCGCATTATTCATTGTTGTTTTGTAAGTAACATCAAGGCCATCAAGCGAAAAAACGGGAAGCCAACTGTAATACTCCTGCGGTGGGCGCACCCAGTTATAGGCATAGCCAAGATTACGGTGGTCAGACATCAAGAAAACATCCAGACCCAGGCGGCCAAGCCGGACTGTCCAGTCTGGAGCCGTCGCAACGCCGACGTAAGCAAGCTCCATGGTGGTATCAAGCGTCTTAACCACTTGATCACGCAATACTGCCTGCGCCACCGCCTCAACCGTGGGTGAAAAACGGTAATCAACTTGCAAACCAAGGCGTGAATCCACTTTCCAACTATTTCCGGTCTTATAGCCCTCTGACAGTGTCTGACTGACATCACGCATAGTCGCGATTTCCTTATGGTTATCGCCAACATAACCGAGTGTTCCGTAGCCGCTCAAGCGCAAATTACCCATATCGGTGTCCGTTGCCAACGCAGAATGCGTCACCCCCGCCAATAACACCAGCACGAGTAAGCGAATCGCCCAGGGAAATAGATGTTTCACAGCGCCTTCTTTCGCTTCAAAAGATAAAATCCAAGCTAACGGCTAAAGCGTTGACCCGTTTATCTTGACTGTTGAACACAACGGGACGCCACCACAAGCCATAACCTTGTTCGTTAATGTGCGTGGTTGACCATTGCAGTTTCAGTGCGGCCTGATCACAAACATCCCAGCGCATTCCAAGCGACAGGGTTTTTTGATCCAAGCGACTACTATTGATGACTTCAATCGACTTTTCTTGAATGGGCGCTTCGTGTTGCCAGTCGTTAATCGGCTGATGCAAATGGCTGGTCGGCTGCACCACGCTCAAAATGAAAAAAGGCGTAACGTTTCCCATACGCCGTCCCAGTGTCAAGAAGGCGGCTTCGCTGGCGGAGAAGAAATCGCGATTGGTATGCGTCACCCCAACTTCGGCTTGCCCTTGCCAGACGCCATCATCGTAGGCAACACCTAAGGAAAGAAAGTCTTTACTCGCCCCCAACGTACTGAATTCTGTGCGCAATTGGCTCGCCTCTTGCCTAACTGCGGCCGCGCTAGCCGTATTGGCAATGCGATCCAAATTACTGTGCAAGGGAGCAAAGGCAGGCACTTCGTTGCCCGCTTTCAAATAGGAAAAGCTCGCTTTTATGCGCCAAGGGCCCGATTCTCGCGCTGCACTCAACGCATAAATTTCATCAATATCGGCTTGGTAGCCGCCTAAGCCAATGGCGAAAGCGGGGCGACTACGACCAAACTGCCCCTTGATGCGCCAATGCGCGTCTTCCGTATCTATTTTGAAAACAGCATCGACACCATCGACTGAAAAAACGGGAATCCAACTGTAATAGACTTCGGGCGGACGTATCCAAGCATAGGAATACCCCAAGCTACGATGATCAGATGACAAAAACACATCATAGCCAACGCGCCCGATACGCAAATCCCACTCCGTTGAAGGGGTAATGCCAAGATAAGCCAGTTCGGTTGCCGTCTTCAGATTATTAATGACCTGATCGCGCAGCAAGACCTGCGCTACAACTTCCGTCTTCGGCGAGAAGCGATAATCGAATTGCACGCCCAAACGGGAATCCAGCCGCCAACTATCCTCCGTCAGATAACCGTCTTTGAGTCGTTGGCTGAAATCGCGGATAGGCGCAATCAGCTCCTGGTTATCCGTTGCGTAACCCAAGGTGCCGTAACCACTTAAGCGAATACCTTTGGCATTGATGTCATCACTTGTATTGGTATTTGTCTCGTCCGCCCACACGGAACTCACCAGCAGGCCAAGCAACAGCGGTAAAAAAATTTTACCCTTGGGGAGGGCAAGGTCACGCATGCGCATGCTAAGAGGGGTAGGCATTAAATGAAAAACCATAAGAATGAAAATCCATATGAATTCAAATCTATCGCGTGCGGAATCGGCTCAAATTACCTTGCTACAGCACGCTGGCACGGCGCTAGAGGCTGAACGCTATCAAGTCTGTAAATGTGTTTCAGATCAGGAGCGCGAGTTTATCCCGAACTGTGCTCACTTTGTTGACGTTTTATCAGCAGATTTTAGTTTTATTGTAAGGATAAAAAAGGGGGCCATAGCCCCCTTTTCTTCCAACATAACCCGCATAAAAACGAGTTGCGGTCAGTTGCAATCAGCTGCAATCAATTGCAATTAACAGGAACACCGTAAGAGTAATCGCATTGATTATCTACCACTGTAACAGTGGGCTGTTGTAAAAAGCCAAACCCGGAGACTCTGTTTTGAACGGGTTGCGGAGCCGGCCGTGCCGCGGTGTAAGTCGAACCGGAAACGCCATAAATCATATTTGAGGCGGAATAACGATCATTATTTGGCTGACGATACTGCGCTTGCTGCGGCTGTTGACCATAACCATAGCCCTGGCCCTGGCCCTGGCCTTGAGCTTGAGCTTGCCCATATAGCGGAACCTGCGCCGGCGCTGCATTTTGCGGGCTATTCAGGTAGGGGTTATGCGGTGCATTTTGCACGGGTGGACGCAGTGCAACTCCTGAATTAATACGATTGTTATAGGGGTAATTGAATCCAAAACTACGCGCAGGTTCCACGCGTTGCTGCGGCTTGGCGGGGCCATCGATGATCTTGTGCGCCAAGCCCGCCATGATTCCCTCGGTGGTGACGATACGATCTGCCATAAAACCGATGCGATCTGCCATTTGGCCGATACGGTCTGCCATCTTGCCGGGATTCTGTGAAAGCGTCACCGCGGTATGGGTCGCATTGTTGACGGTGTTATTGGTGACATTTTCGGTGCTATCAATCAAGTTATTGGTTACGCTGGTCAGACCACTGACAACACCATCTAAAAACGCAAAAGCCGGCGCAGAAAACGTAGCCAGAGCAAATACAGAAACAACCATTTTATTGAGTGGAGACATAGCGAACCTTGTAAAAAGAGAGGGTATGCGTGATTGCTGCAAAAATTATCGCCTAACTCTAAACATATTGCGCTGAAATTTAAAGGTGGCAAAAAGTGGAACATTGCCGATGTTGCAAATTACGCATCTTGCTTTGCCTTAATGATGCCTTCCCCCCGCGGGTTTACCGCCCTGCACTACTTGGCCGTATTCGCTGCAATCTCAATCAAAGCATCCAGCAAAACCAGTAGTCTATCGCGCAGTTCAAACAATTCCGGCAAACGCTTGCGGGCAGTTTCCGCTTGACCATTTTGCACCAAATTGATCATCTCGCTGCCCAACCCATGCACTTGCTCATGCGGCTGCTCAATGTCCTTGAATTCTTGCAGCGCACCATACCGAACGGTGCCGCGACCGTAATACCAGCGGCCAAAGCGACAATGATGACTATGCAAGCTAACCGCCATTTCTGCCTGCGGGTTATCCAGGCTTTCAACAATGGTATTAACCCAGTTACGATGGCTTTGTTCAGCGACCAGAAGACTTAAATCCTCGCGCTCGGTCAAACGACTATCCAACGTTAACCAAGCCGCTTGATGCAGCCAACGCGCAATCCAGTCAATAAAGTGTTCGGCCGGCATGGGGCGTGCAATGCCGTAACCTTGCGCCTGCACACACCCCATATGAATTAGCATGGCACCATGTTCAAGCGTTTCGACGCCTTCAGCGATCACCTCACGGTTAAAGGCTTGCGCTAAACGCACGACACTTTCGACGATGCCAAAATCCTCTGGATCATTCAGCATATCGCGCACAAAACTTTGATCGATTTTTAGCGTATCAATAGGCAGCGTGCGGAAATAAGTCAGCGAAGAGTAGCCGGTGCCAAAATCATCCAGCGCAAAACTGACGCCAATTGAACGGCAAGCAATCAAGATACGCGCAGCTTGTTCAATGTCGTCCAACGCAGCGGTTTCAAGAATTTCCAACTCGACATCAGCGGGATTAACTTCCGGGTATTTCTCCAACGCCTGCCGCAAGGAATCAGCAAAATCAGTCTGCAACAAATGATCCGCACTAATATTGAGACTAACCTTAAGAAATAACCCCGCCTGATTCCAGCAAGAAAGTTGCTGCAAGACGCTGGAAATAACCCAATTGCCAACGGCAATTTCCAGCTCGCTGCCACTTAGATAATGCAAGAAAGTCCCTGGTGCGCGCAGACCAAGTTCAGGATGTTGCCAGCGAATCAGCGCTTCGGCCCCGATGACCTCGCCAGTCAGCAAGTTCACCTTGGGCTGGTAATACAGCACAAACTCATTGTTATTAAGGGCTTCTTCCAGGCGTAGCAGTTGATCGCGATGCGATTGCGCCAAGCGATCATGGTCTGGATCAAATTGATGGTAACGATTCTTGCCGGCTTCTTTAGCGCGGTACATGGCTTGATCGGCGTGGCGGACCAGCGTATCGGCATCACTATCATCCTGCGGAAACAACGTCACACCAATGCTGGCCGTCATCTGCAAGGTCGCTTCGGGCAGTGAAATGGGTTGGCTGACCGCGGCCAAAATGCGTTGGAGAATTTGCTGACAGCCGTTTTCGTCAGCGATATTGGTCAACAGCAGAATAAATTCGTCGCCACTCAGTCGCGCCAAGGTGTCATCGGCGCGCAGCATAGACTGTAATCTGGAGGTAATTTCAATGAGTAGCAGGTCGCCAGTGAGATGGCCGAAGCGGTCATTGATCGGCTTGAAATCGTCCAGATCGAGATAACACACCGCCATCGATTTTTTATTATGCAACGTCTGCGCGATTGCATTATCGAGTCGATTAGTCAGCAAACGTCGGTTAGGCACACCCGTAAGAATATCGTAATGGGTAATACGCTCAATTTCAATCGCGTGCGCCTTGACCTGGCTTACATCAGAGAAAACCGCGAGATAATGCATCACTTTATCCGCCGCGTCCCGCATTACCGAAATACTTAATAGCTCTTCGTACAACTCACCGTCTTTACGTCGATTCCAGATTTCACCACGCCAAAAATTCTGTTGGTTAAGGCTATGCCATAGATCGGCGTAGAAATCAGTGTTTTGCCGGCCCGAGGCAAGCAAGCGCGGCGACAGGCCAACCACTTCCGCGCATTCGTAACCAGTAATGCGGGTAAAAGCTGGGTTGACATCAATAATCAGATTATTGGCATCGGTGATCATGACGCCGTCATGGCTATTGGTGAATACGCTGGCGGCGAGACGCAAGCTGGCCTCGCTCTGTTTGCGTTGCGTGATGTCGCGCGTGATGGCAAGTTGCACGCGTTGATCACCATTCTGCATAGGGACGGCATGCGTTTCCAACCAGCGTCGCCCGCCTTTCAAACCGATGACTTCAAATTCCATCATGGCCGCTTCACCCGCCATAACCCGTTGGTGCATTTGAACGAAAGCAGCGCGATACTCGTCAGCAATCAACCCCAAGACTGAACGGCCGGTAACTTGTTCGACGTTGTCAGCTTCTATCATCGCCAATCCGGCCGGATTCATCTGCGTAAGCATTAAATTGGCATCAACGATCTTGATACATTCCGGCTCGGTTTCGATGATGGTGCGCAGCCGCAACTCACTGGCGGCCAATTTAAGTTCGGCCATTTTGCGTTCAGTCACATCCAGACCTACCGACTGCAGATAGGTCATGTTGCCGTGTTCATCAAAGAAAGCATGATGCGACCAGCGCGTACAGCGCATTTCGTGATGGATATTTTCCGCCTGAATTTCATTGAAGGTGGACACCGGCTGCTGCGGCGTCAATTGCGCGATCATCTGGCGGATGGCCTGCTTGTCAGCGTCTGCCGGTAAAAGGTCTAGCCAATACTGATGGATAAGCTGATCGGGCTTCATGCCAAAAAAATCAGCATAGCTTGAGTTGGCAAAGATGATGCGGGTGTCAGGCTGAAAACGCACAATCAACATGGCACTGTCTTCAACCAAATCGTGGTACAGCGCTTTCTGTTGCTGCAACGTGACGTTGGCCTGCTGCTGGTTTAACCAAGCACGATATAACAATCTAGCGCTTACCAAGGTAATCACCATAAATAACACCACTACAAAACTTTGTTTGAGCGTGTTCTTACGCCAGTCAGCGAGATAGTCGGCAGGGGCCAGGCCCACCATAATATGCAGGGGAAAGTCATCCAGCTTTTTAATCGTAAGTGTACGTGCAAGAAATTTTGCCGAGTCTTCAGTCCGATAAGTTGCCGAGGTTTTGCCTGCACTGATCAATTGCTGCAATTCAGCCGATATTTCTTTGCTGCCAATCTTAAGGTCAATTTGACTCGGGTCAGGATGACGCGCAAGCAAGCGCATTTGGCTATCGCGCATGGCAACGATGCCGCCCGGCCCGAGATTGAGCGCGGCATAGGAATGGCTGAAATGGTCCAAACTGAGTGTGGCGAAAATCATGCCGCCAAATTGACCATCCGCCTGACTGATGCGCCTGGCCATGGCAATCACCCATGTCTGACTCACCCGACTAATTTGGGGTTTGGAAAAAACCAGGCCGGCAGCAGGCTGATCACGCAGGCGCATGAAATGGAGACGATCCGCCAGATTGACTTTTTTCGTGACGTCAACACCACTGCCGGCAATCAGGTTACCGGCGCGGTCGGTAATACGTAAAGCATCCAATTCGGGTAGGCGGCCGTGGATGCGTTGAATTTTTGCGTTCAGGCTGACCACATCCATGGAATGCGCCCGCTGTTGCAGCTCAACCATTTCAAGCACGGAGAGCATCGCTTCATCAATGGTTTTCAAGGTTCCCGCGGTTTCTTTTTCCAGGGTATGCGCCAAGTTACGCGTGGTAATTTCTGCGTTGGTTTGATATTGCTGGTAACTATGTAACGCAGAAAGCGCAACCAGCCCAATCACCAGCAGATTGGCAAGCAAAACGCCTAAGAATAGCCGGTTACGAAAAGCGGCTGCACTTTTCGATTTCAACTCCGTTATTTGAGGCGAATGCAACATGATCAGTCGGTGAATTATTAGTTGGTGTTTTCAGTAATGTGGCGGAATTTCAGCACGCAAATCGCGCGCAGTCTCAGGCGTAACCGCTTCTATTTGCTGGTGCAGCAGCTTGATCTGCTGTTGCATCAGATCAAGCTGCTCCTGCTGGCGATAAAACGCGCGATTGAGTTCATCAATCAGGTCTTCGGCAAAACTCAGCTTGCTTTCCAGTTCAATGAGACGATCTTCGTCAGTGAGCATGGCTTTCATGTGGCAGCATTCACTTCAGAATTTACCTCATCCGACACAACCGGAGCCTCTGTTAATTTTTGCCTTGCTGCGGCTAACATGGCCTGGCGAGATGTGGGCGTTTCCAAACTGATACGACCCAGTGTGCCACTGCGATAATCGGTCAGCAGCAACATGGCGGCTTTCTCCAAATCCCACGCGTTTTCAAATTTAGCGCTGCGCCCCTTCAGCAGGCAGCCGCGTTTGCGGGCAATGCCTTCTAATACACCAGGCGCATCCAAGCCTTGCGTTGAAAACCCGTAACGTGCGGTGATCAACTCACTATAGCGCGCCAGCAAAATGGCGGCCAGGAAAGTGCCGACTTCTTCTTCCAGCACCGCATTACGGCCGATAGCATGGGCAGCAGCCAGCATGTAGCCGTCACTATCCTGTTCTATCTTGGGCCACATCAAACCCGGCGTATCAATTATGGTTAAGCGCGGGCTCAAGCTAATGCTTTGCTGTGATTTGGTTACCGCAGGTTCATCGCCCACCGCGGCGACCTTGCGCTTGACCAACGCATTCATCAAGGTGGATTTACCGACATTGGGAATGCCCATAATCATCATGCGTAAAGGCTTGAAGTTGTCATCGCGGTGCGGTGCCAAGCTCTGACAAAGGCTGGGTAAGCGCGCAACTTCGCCCAATTTTTTGGCGGACAGGGCAACCGCTTTCACGCCTTTCTGCCGATTGAAAAATTCTATCCAGGCTTGCGTAATAACGGGGTCAGCCAAATCAGCTTTATTAAGCACTTTCAGGCAGGGGCGTTGCCGAAAGGTGCGCAGTTCGTGTACCAAAGGATTGCTGCCGGCCTCGGGCAAGCGCGCATCCAAAACTTCGATAACAACATCGACATGCGCCATGGTTTCGGCCGCTTTCTTGCGTGCTGAAGTCATGTGACCAGGGAACCATTGAATTGACATGTCGGCTTGGGGTAAGAATTGAGGCGGCCGCTATTATCAGGGCAAGTACTTATTTACTGTTGAGAAAATACAACAATTTGCTACATCTTTTTCGTTGACGGCGAGCCGGTGGCCAGAATGTTGCTTGGTGTTGCGCTGTTGGATGTTGCACAACCTGATGATGCGCTGCAACAGCGTCAGCAACGGCTTTCAGCGCGAGACAAGGTAGCGCTTAGCTGCGTACGGCGGCTTGGTTAGAATAGGTTCACCCATTAATTTTTTCCGTTTTTTTC
>CAYWXO010000083.1:0-13574 GCA_964462255.1 uncultured Thiobacillus sp.
CATTGGAAAGGTCATGACTTGATTACTCGCCTTGATACAAAATTTCAGTACGGCGATTTTGCGACCAATCACTTTCTTCATGGCCTTCAGCCACCGGCTTTTCTTCGCCTAAGGAAACGGCTTCCATTTGCATTTCAGGCACGCCGAGCAAATTCAACGCGCGATAAACGCTTTCTGATCGACGTTGCCCGAGCGCCAAGTTGTATTCGCGGCTGCCTCTTTCATCGGCATGGCCTTGCAAAATTAACTTGGCCGATTTTTCCTTGTTCAAGTATTGCGCATGTTGTTCAAGCAGCGTGCGATATTCATCACGAATGGCTGCGCTGTCAAAATCGAACAAAATACGGCGTTGCGCGAGCGGGCTGTTTGGATTGAACGGATCCAGCACGGGGCCGGCATCGTGGCTGACGCCAGGCGCGGCATAATTTTTTCCGCCGCGTCCGTCTTTGCCGTCCAGAACAGCAACCTCCATCTGGCGTCCTTCCGGGCTTTGTTGGGTGAAGCCATGTGTTTGCACGCCGGAAGTTTGCGCTGCCTTGGCGGCGGCGAGGGCTTTGGCGGCAATGTCAGATTCGCTGAGCGCTGCTGTGCTGATATTGGCATCGGCGCTTGCACTGACCAAGGTACCTTGCTTGGGCGCATCTTGTGCTGTCGTTACTGGCGGAGCGGCAAGCGCAGGCGCTGAGGTTTCGAGCGGGCGGACGGACTTGTCGCTGGCATCACCTTTGGGCGGCTCAGGCGGCTGCACGGTATTGCGCGTTGCCACCCACTCACGATCTTCAATATCAGCCTGCTGTAGCGGGGTGTCTGCACAACCGGCAAGTAACGTACTGATTAAAGTGAGGTTGAGGGTGAATTTATTAAGATGTTTCATTTTGGTGTCCCGTTCAAATAGTGCACATTGCTCATCGTTCGTTCAGCTGAATTGGCTGGTAGTTGAGTTAGCAGAGGATTGGAACTTGCCGGATTGGTTTCGACAAAGAAAAAACATCAACGCCCCCAAGCCGGCTCGCGCAAGTCGCCAGTTTGCGACAATTTTTGCCGTATTTTGCCGTCAACGCTGACCGTCGCCAGCACGCCGCGACCCTCCACCAGCGTGGCATAAAGGATATGTTTTCCATTATGCGAAAAGCTGGGTGATTCATCAGATTTTGTGTCAGTCAACACCTGCATTTGTCCATTTTCAAGATTCAAAATAGCAATATGAAATCGCGACTCGCGTCGATGAACGTAGGCGAGTAATTTTCCGTCTGGTGAGAGGGCGGGGGAGACGTTATAAGTTCCCTCAAAAGTAATGCGCTTCGCGTTGCTGGCATCCGACACGGGGGCGCGATAAATTTGCGGGCTGCCACCCCGGTTAGACGTAAAGTATAACCAGAGGCCATCAGGGCTGAACAAGGGTTCGGTATCCAGCGCCCCGCCGCGCGTAAAGCGCGTTGCTTGGCCTGTTTCCAGGTCCAGCAGATAAATCTGCGACGTTTCGTCTTTGGAGAGGGTCACCGCGAGTTTGCGGCCATCCGGCGACCAAGCGGGCGCGGAGTTGGAGCCGCGGAAGCGGGCTACGGCACGGCGGCTGCCATCGACAAGATTCTGTACGTAAACAACTGGTTTTTTATCTTCAAAAGAAACGTAAGCCATACGCTGGCCATCAGGCGACCAGGTCGGTGAAATCAGCGGTTCTGGCGAAGAAGTAATGGTGATGGCGTTTTGGCTATCGGCATCAGCCACTTGCAGCTCATAGCGGCCATTCCGTTTCAGAATATAAGCGATGCGGCCGGAATAACTGCCCGGTTCATCCAGTAAGACTTCATGCACGCTATCCGCAATCTTATGCGCTACGGCACGGAGGCTGGAAGGGGTTGTGATATAAGCCATGGCACTCAGTTGTTTGTTGCGCACGGCATCCATCAACCAATAGCGGATTTCTAACTTGCCGCCGCCGGCCGGTAAAACTTGCCCCATCAACACCGCATCTGCGCCGCGTCCTTTCCAGGCCGGCAAAGAAAGCAATTGCGGGCTACTCGGGGAGATATTGTCTTTGTTATCGATCAAATTGAAATAACCACTGCGCCCCAAGTCAGCGGCAACGACGGCGGCAACATCTGATGTTTTACCGGTTCGCTCGGTGCCTTGGCCACCGCCAAACGGCAGAATGGCAATGGGAATTCGATTGGACGCTCCACCGATAATTTCGATGGTCATCTCGGCGTGCGCGGGCATCGCAAGGTAAAAAACAGACAACAGTAAGAGAAATATGCGCATCAACAGGGCTCGTTTCAACGGTTTTGTGGTTAATTTTATCAGTTTGGACTATTGCAGCCCGCGGTTATCTTCAGAGGGGCGGAAAGTCAGATTCAATCCGCTGCGAAACTGAGCCGCCGCTTCCTTTTCCGCTGGCAGCGGCAGGGGCGATGCCTTGTAAATGGCCCGTTCGACCGCGTTGTCGTATAGAGGTTGACCGCTGGATTTAACCAGGGTGACGCGCGCCACTTCGCCATTGGGCAGTAAGTTGACCTTGAAGGTGACCTCGCTGTCGCCTCTTAAATTGCGCGGCAAAATAATCGCGTTTTTAATTTTATTTCGAATTTTTTCCTGAAAATCTTTCACCAGCATTTCACGTCTTCTTAGCTGCGGCCCTTCTTGCAGGCTGCGTAATTGCGCGGCTTCTGCGGCAAGGTCCGCTTGCATCTGCCGCGCTATTTCTTGATCAATTTGCCGCTGCAGTTCTCTGGCTTTCGCCTTCTCTTGTTCTTGTTTTTCGTGCTCTAGCCGCAGATGTTCTTTACGTTCATTTTCCAGGCGTTGTTGCTCCAGGAGACGGAGTTCTTCCTGGCGTTGCTCTTCGGCTAATTTCTTTTCGGCCAGTTGCTTTTCAGCAAATAGCTTCTCCTTCACCCGTTGCGCTTCAATCAGACGTTTTTTCTCGGCGGCTTTCAGGGCAATTTCGGCCTGATCAGGCACCGGGGCGGGATCAACCTTCGGCGTTGGCTCGGCTGGTTTGGAGGAAGCCTGAGTAGGTAAGGGTGGAGGGGGGAGGGGAAGTGGAGGCGGAAGTGGAAGAGGTAATGCTTCTACTGGAGCAGGTTCTGGTAAAGCGGCTGCGGGCAGCGCGGGTAACTCTGTCCATAGTTCGGCTTCAACCGGTAAATGCGGAGGGTTGTTCCACGAGACACCGACCATCAAACCCGCTAACAATAGGCCGTGTACCAATAAGGCCAGGCCGCCTGCGGACACATGTTGGAGCCGATGCGCCGCAATCATGGTTGCACCGGTTTGACTAACAGCCCGACCCGCGCCACGCCGGCTTTTTGTAGCGTATCCATGACCTGCATGACCACGTCATATTGCACATTTTTGTCGGCTGAAATAACCACGGGTTGCTTAGGTGAAAGCTGTTGACGGGCACGCAGCGCAGCAGCCAATGCTGATGTGGCAACGACTTCAGCGGCTTCAGTGCTGGTTTTGCTATCAGCGCGGTCGCGCAACAAGATACTGCCATCCAGCCGAATCACCACTTCCAATGGCGCAACGGGCGCAGTGGTGCTCTGACTAATGCTCGGTAATTCCACTTGCGTTGGATTAATGAAAGGTGCGGTGACCATGAAAATCACCAGCAGCACCAGCATCACGTCGATATACGGCACGACGTTGATCTGATTAACGGCTTTGCGGGTGCGACGCGGAATCATGACCGCCCCATTTCCTGTTGCAGAATGTTGGTAAATTCTTCCATGAAAATATCGTAGCGGCTGGCGAGGCGGTCGATATCATGGGTAAAACGATTGTAGGCAATAACGGCAGGGATGGCGGCAAACAGGCCAATGGCGGTGGCGATCAAGGCCTCCGCGATACCCGGCGCAACTTGCGCTAGCGTTGCTTGTGCCACATTCGATAAGCCGCGAAATGCATTCATGATGCCCCACACCGTACCAAATAGACCGATGTAGGGAGATACCGAGCCTACCGTGGCTAAAAACGGTAAATAGGATTCGACTTGATCCATTTCACGCTGATACGCCGCCCGCATCGCGCGACGTGCGCTTTCGATCACCGTATGCGGTTCGACATTCAATTTGCGCTTGACGCGGAATTCTCGCCAGCCGGCGCGAAACACTTCTTCCAGGCTGCTGCGCCGGCCTTCTTCATCGGCGCGTTTGACGATGTCGCTATGGCCGCCGCCCCAGAATTCGCGCTCAAACGCTTCTGCCTGCAACCGTTCGCGCCGCAAGGTAAAAATCTTTTCAAAGATCAGCCACCAAGACGCAATCGAAGCCAGCAGCAGTAAAACCAATACCCCCTTAACCACCCAACTGGCTTGGGCAATCAGCGCAATGAACGACATATCTTGATTAAGTGCGATATCCATCAGCTTACAGCTCCAAATGCGTGGCTTATTAAAGCCGGGATTTTAACGGGCCGAAAATTAACCTGATCGACGCACGCCAACTTAACGTGTGCGGTCAGCAAAACCTGTGCGCCACACAACACCTGCTGTTTCATGCTCAAACTGACGCGATTCAATGTAGCAAGTTCGCAGTGAACAGTAAGACGCTGATTGAAACGCGCGGGTTTGAGGTAATCGGCTTCAACCCGTCGCACCACAAAAACGACGCCGAATTCCCGTGCTATCTGATCCTGCTCCAAGCCTAGCTGCGATAGCCATTCGGTGCGGGCCCGTTCGAGAAATTTTAAATAGTTAGCGTAATACACCACACCACCGGCATCGGTATCTTCCCAATAAACCCGTACTGGCCAGGTGAAGGAGGGTGAGGAGTTTGGTTTGTCAGCGAGCATGAGTGAAAAGATAGACGGTTTGAAAGCCGGCGTCGACCAACTGGGTTGGCGGCGGTTGGCGGCAGTTGGCCAAGCAGCCTCTAAAAGAGTTGCGGCTCGCGCACTAATTCGGCTGCGTTTTCATTGCCCGGTTGCACAAAACCAAAGTGCCGCCAAGCGAGAGCTTGTGCGACGCGTCCGCGCGGCGTGCGTGCGAGAAAACCTTGCTGAATTAAATAGGGTTCCAACACGTCTTCGATGGTATCCGCTGCCTCGCCGATCACCGCGGCCAGATTTTCCAGGCCAACCGGCCCGCCAGCAAATTTCTCCAGTATTGCAGAAAGTAACTTACGGTCCATCATGTCGAGCCCGACGCTATCCACCTCCAGCATTTTCAGCGCCGCATCGGCCACCTGTGCATCGACCTTGCCGCCAGCACGCACTTCAGCGTAATCGCGCACCCGACGCAGCAGACGATTAGCGATACGCGGTGTACCGCGTGAGCGCCGCGCGATTTCCACTGCGCCTTCTTCCGAGGTGTCAACGCCGAGCAAACGCGCCGAACGCGCCACGATAAACGCCAGTTCTTCCGGCGTATAAAACTCCAGCCGTGCGACGATGCCGAAGCGATCACGCAAGGGATTCGTCAACATACCGGCGCGGGTCGTGGCACCCACCAGGGTAAATGGCGGCAAATCCAGTTTCACCGAACGCGCCGCCGGCCCCTCGCCGATCATCAAATCAAGCTGATAATCTTCCAGTGCCGGATAGAGAATTTCTTCCACCACCGGGCTTAGGCGATGAATTTCATCAATAAACAACACGTCGTTGGGTTCAAGATTGGTCAGCAAGGCGGCCAGATCGCCGGCGCGTTCCAGCACCGGGCCGGAAGTCGACCGCAGATTGACGCCCATTTCGCGCGAAATAATGTGCGCCAACGTCGTCTTGCCGAGGCCCGGCGGCCCAAACAGCAAAACATGGTCTAGCGCTTCACCGCGATTCTTGGCGGCGGTAATAAAAATATCCAACTGCTCACGCGCGCGCACTTGGCCAACGTATTCGGCTAGGCGTTGCGGCCGCAAGGCACGTTCAATCACTTCCTCTTCCCGCGAAGCGGGCGCTGGCGTAATGAGACGATCAGAAGCGTGACGATCAGGAACGAGGTGGTCGGGTTCAAGCATGACGAGAGGTTTTCACGGGTATTTTTACTTTCGTGCCAGCAGTTTCAAGGCTTGCCGTATCGAATCTTCCAGGCTTAAGTCTTCAGGCAATTTCTTGAGCACCGGTAGCACTTCTTTATCGGAATAGCCCAGCGCCAACAGGGTGTTTAACGCATCGTTGGCGACGTTTGATTTGGCGGCAACCGTTCCGGCCACTTGCGGTAAAGCATCGGCCAGCTTGCCTTCCAATTCCAGCAATAGCCGTTCCGCCGTCTTTTTGCCGATACCGGGCACCCGCATCAAGCTGGCGACATCCTTTTTCATGATGCAATCAGCTAATTCATCTGCGCTTAAACCGGATAGCACGGTTAACGCTAATTTAGGGCCGACGCCAGCAACCCGGATCAGGGTGCGGAAAGCCGCCCGCTCCTTCTGCGTCAAAAAGCCATACAACTGCTGCACATCCTCGCGCACGACAAAATGGGTCACCAAGGTTACCCGCTCGCCCACGGCCGGCAGATTGTAAAAACTACTCATCGGCACATCAATTTCATAGCCGATGCCCGCGACATCCACCAAAGCCATCGGCGGCATTTTTTCCAGCAAAGTCCCGCTAACGCGACCGATCATGCCAGCAACGTCCAAGCCAACACCGCCGCCAGCAGAATCGGCTGAAGGTGAGCGGCCAGAATAGTCATTTGCACCGCCGGCACTAATTGCGCGGGTTCGGCCGCATGCCGTGATAAGACCAAACCAGCTTTCACTGCCGGCAAAGCCGCCAACAGAGAAACTAACGCCAGGCTCGGCAGCAGACCCACCCACACCAAGCCGAGCAACACCGCCATCGCCAAGGCTAAAATCAGCCAATAGCCGCGCGCGGCCACCGCTGGTTCCAGCCGCGCCACCCAATGGCGTTTGCCGGCCAGTAAATCGGCGTTACGGTCAGGAAACTGATTGACATACAAAATGTTAGTCACCAATAACGCGTAGGGCAGACCAATCAACCATGGCGTTAGGGAAATGGCACCGCGCTGCACAAAATCGGCCCCGGCCACAATCAACAAAAAGCCTGCCGCGACGCAAATTTCACCCAAACCACGGCTGTTCAACTTAAGTGGTGGCGCTGAATAAGCCCAGCCGATCAACAAGCCGAGCAGCCCGATCCAGAATAAGCCGATGCCCCGCGTGGCAATCAACCATAAACCGCCGCCAATAACTGCCCCGAAAAGGATTAATGCATAAATCAGCATTTGACGGGGTGACATCACGCCGTTTTGAATAAAGCGCGAACCGCCGGTAAACGGAAATAAACGATCGACATTGGCCGCGTCGGTGCCGTTGAGATGGTCGTAATAATCGTTGAAAACATTGACGCCCGCTTGAGTCGCAATGGCCAAAAACAACGTTAACAAGGCCAAAGGCCAGGAAAAAGCACTGTCCAGCGCCGAAGCAAAGCCGAGCAAACACCCCGCCAATGCGATGGTTAAAAACGCTGGCCGTGTCGCCATTAAATAACGTTTAAACGGATTGCTTAACGCCGATGCCGTAGGTTCCAACGCGGCTATAGCGGCTTTACTTGCACTCATAACATTCTCCCACCGCGTCTGCGGCGTCCTAAATTCGTTTCGCTACCAAATTGCCCGCCCAAACCCATGCCGCCATGGGCATGACAAATGGCGCACGCCAGCGCATCGGCGGAATCCGCCCGCGGCTCCACCGGCAATTTCAACAATCGTTTCACCATATTCATGACTTGCTCCTTATCCGCGTGACCGTTGCCTACCACGGCTTGCTTAACCTGCAACGCGGTGTATTCGAAGACCGGCTGCCCGGCGGCGGTGAGTGCGGCAATGGCTGCGCCCCGTGCTTGGCCGAGTAATAAAGTGGATTGCGGGTTTACGTTGACAAACACTTTCTCAATGGCGCTGATATCGGGATGAAACTGCGCCAATACCTCATTGACACCATCGAAAATGATTTTGATGCGACCGGGGAGTTCCCCGGTTTCGGTGCGCACCACACCACTTGCCACGTAAGTCAACTGCTGTCCTACTTTGTCGATGACGCCATAGCCCGTTACTCGCAAACCGGGATCAATACCTAGCAGTCTCACTTAGCTGTGCTCATTCCGGCAAAATCGCTGAAATATAGACATCTTGTACGTCGTCGAGGTCGTCCAGCATGTCGAGCATTTTCTGGAATTTCACCGCATCGTCGCCGCTCACGTCGGTTTCATTCAACGCTTTCATCACCACGCCAGCCAGCGCCGGCTTGAAGCCAGCCTTTTCCAGTGCATCTTTCACCGTGGCAAAATCACCGGTAGGTGCGGTAATGATTTCGATGGAGCCATCGTCATTGCTGATGACATCTTCTGCGCCGGCTTCCAGTGCTGTCTCCATCACCGCGTCTTCAGCCACGCCCGGTGCCAGAATGATCTGGCCGCAATGCTGAAACTGAAATACGACCGAGCCATCGGTACCCAAATTGCCGCCGCACTTGGAAAACGCATGCCGCACATCGGCAACCGTGCGCACGCGGTTATCGGTCAGGCAATCGACGATGACCGCTGCGCCGCCGGGGCCGTAACCTTCATAACGAATTTCTTCGTAGTTAACGCCTTCCAATTCGCCGGTGCCTTTTTTAACCGCCCGGTCGATATTGTCGTTCGGCATGTTTTCTGATTTGGCCTTGTCGATCGCCACGCGCAGACGCGGATTGAAACTGGCATCACCGCCTCCCATGCGGGCTGCTACGGTGATTTCCTTGGCGTAGCGAGAAAAAATCTTGCCGCGCTTTTCATCCTGCCGGCCTTTACGATGCTGGATGTTTGCCCATTTGGAATGACCTGCCAAAATATTCTCCTGGTTAAAACGCTGAGGGTTGAGTTGAGAGTTAAGTTGAGGGTTAAGTTGAGTTTTGTGGGTAAGGTAATTCGCTAATTAGCAATTCGCTTATTTGCATAGAATTACCGTATGGGATGTGTTGGGTTGTGTGTTGGGGTTGCCTTGTTGGTTGCCAAACTCATGCGTGCGCGCATTGTAAACCATCATGTTTTCTTGAATTCGCCGGATTTGCTGATTCGCCCGCGCTGGCCATTGCAGCGTTCATTCTCCGCGACATCAGGCCGCGACATCGGCATACTGACCGCCTGTTTCGGTTAGTACGCCAGCCCCCTCCTCATCATGCAAGCACAAAACTCCCATTCCTCGCCGGCTCGTCAACGGCTACTTGCGGCGCGCGCGCGCGTGACGCCTGCACGCGAGCATGTGCTCAATATTTTATTAGCGGCACCGCGTGCGCTCAGTCATCAAGAAATTGAGGCACTGGCGCGCGAACAAGACCTTGTTTTTGATCGCGTCACACTTTACCGCGTGTTGGATTGGCTGGTGACACAGCGCTTGGCGCACAAAATTGAAGGTCAGGACCGTGTTTGGCGGTTTAACGCCGTCACCATCACCGCCAGCGAACATAGTCACGCGCATTTTCATTGCACCTGCTGCGGCCAGGTTTTTTGTCTGGAACAACTACAACCCAGTTTTGCCGTGACGTTGCCAACCGGCTTTCAATTTGAATCGGCTGAGTTGACCATACAAGGCATCTGCCCGCATTGCCCACAGCATGTTGCAGCTATTGAATGAACCCCCTGCCGACCTGAGCACGCCTGACGCAAATAGCGATATGCAACTTGGTTGCAATGATCGGCTGAAGCCGCTTAACATACCGCGCAATTTTATGCAGCACAGCCATTCATCCTTCCAGATTTTTATGTTCTAGCGCTCAGGAGCCCTGCATGCAGCTTAAATTTTGCGTATTTCTGTTTTGTCTATGTTTCACTGCCGCCACGCCAGCATGGGCGAGCGATGATTCCAAACACAAGCACGCCCACACACATGAACACGGTGCGCATGTGCATGGCCTTGCCAAACTGGATGTGGCGGTGGAAGCGAACACCTTAAATTTGCATTTGGCAACCCCGTTGGAAGGCGTATTGGGCTTTGAACATGCGCCACGTAACGATAAAGAACGGGCTGCCGTGCTTGCAATGCGCCAAAAGCTAAACGCGGCGGCCACGCTTTTTGCGCCTACATCTGCTGCGCAGTGCGTGCTTGCCTCGGTGCAAATCGAAGCGCCTTCACTAGAAGCAAAAGCGGCGGCAGGGCACGCTGATTTAGATGCGCATTTTCTGTTTAACTGCGCGCAAGCCGATAAATTGACCGGTGTGGAGGTGCGGTTATTTAAGGCTTTCCCTAATATGCGCCGCATTGATGCACAAGTGGTGAGCGCAAAAGGGCAAAAGGCCAAACGCTTGAGTTCCAGAATGCGTTTTTTAAGCTGGTAAGCCGTTTAACACCATGTCGAATACCCTGCTGACGTTGGAACACGTGCAGTTTCGTTGGTCGCAACAGAGTGAAAACTGCCTCGCTATTGAGCAGTTTTACGTTCAGGCAAACGAGCAAATCTTCATCCATGGCGCAAGTGGTTCCGGCAAAAGCACGCTGTTGAATCTGATTGCTGGCGTGCTGCAGCCGCAACAGGGGCGCATCAGTGCGCTGGGCGTCGATTTATCCGCCTTGACCGCTGCCGCGCGTGATCGTTTTCGGGTCGATCACATGGGCCTGATTTTTCAGCAATTCAACCTTATTCCCTACCTTTCCGTGCTGGACAACGTTTTGCTGCCCTGTCGATTTTCCGCACGACGCAGCGCCCGCGCCGACGATGCCAAACAGTCTGCCGCTGTTTTATTGCGTCATCTCGACCTTGATGAAAGTTTATGGCGGCGCAGTGCGACGCAACTTTCGGTCGGTCAGCAGCAACGAGTCGCGGCGGCGCGGGCGTTGATTGGTCGCCCGGAAATCATCATTGCTGACGAGCCGACTTCGGCGCTGGATGCGGCACGGCAAACGGCATTTCTCACTTTGCTGCGGCGCGAATGTGCGGCAGCGAATGCCGCGTTACTGTTTGTCAGCCACGATTTGCGTCTAGCGGCGGGATTCGGCCGCTGCGTTGAAATGAGCGAGCTCAACCCGGAGACGCCAACATGACCCATTTGCTGCCCCTTGCCCTCAAGAGCGCCTGGAACCGGCGCTATACGCTAGGGTTAACCTTGGTTGCGATTGCGTTATCCGTGATTTTATTATTGGGGATTGAACGGCTGCGTAACGATGCGCGCGACAGTTTTGCCCACGCGGTGTCCGGCACTGATTTGATCGTGGGTGCGCGTTCTAGCCCGCTGCAATTACTGCTTTATTCGGTGTTTCGTTTAGGTGAAGCCAGCAATAATTTAAGTTGGGACAGTGTGCAAGCGCTGGCGGCGCATCCCGCTGTGGCGTGGACGATTCCGCTTTCGCTCGGCGATTCGCACCGGGGCTTTCCTGTGCTAGGCACCACCCCGGCCTATTTTGAGCATTTCCGTTACGGTAACCAGCAGGCCCTGCATTTGGCGCAAGGCAAGCCCTTCGTAGGTTTGTTTGATGCTGTCATGGGGGCGGAAGTCGCTGATCGACTGGGTTATCGCCTCAATGATGCGATTGCCTTGACGCACGGCATGAGCGAGATGGGCTCCGAGCATGCTGACAAGCCATTTCGGGTGGTTGGCATTCTCGCTCGCACCGGCACGCCGGTTGATCGCAGCGTGCATATCAGCTTGGCCGCGTTGGAGGCGATACACCTGGATTGGCAAGGGGGCGCGCCGATACCCGGTTTTGCGATTGCGCCGGAATTAGTGCAGAAATTCGATCTGACGCCGAAGTCTGTCACGGCCCTTTTGGTGGGTCTGAAAACGCGGACGGGCGTGTTTTCCATGCAGCGTTACATCGCCAATTACTCTGCCGAACCATTGATGGCCGTGTTGCCCGGTGTGGTATTGAGTCAATTATGGGAAATGATGGCCATTGCCGAACGCGCTCTACTAGCGATTTCTACCTTGGTCGTTGTGGTTAGTTTTGCCGGTTTGGTGGCGGTGGTGTTGGCCGGTTTAGGCGAACGTCGCCGCGAATTGGCTATCTTGCGTGCCAATGGTGCGCGCCCGCTGGATCTTTTTACTTTGCTGGCGATGGAAGGTGGGGCGGTCACGATGGCCGGCGCGCTGATGGGGCTGCTGCTATTGACGCTGCTGAGTGGCGTGCTCGGCCCCTGGATGGAGGCCGAATACGGCTTGCTCCTGTCTGCAACTTGGCCGACCTGGCAAGAATTACGTTTGCTTGGCTGGGTGCTGCTCGTTGGTACTGTTGCCAGTTTATTGCCGGGCTATCGGGCCTATCGCATGTCCTTGGCAGATGGGTTGACACCACGTGTTTGATTGATTTGCTGCCATCCATTAAATACGGAAGCGGCCCGAAGTTGCGGCCAGGCCATGCGACAGCCCTTCAAGATCGTGGACCGCCATGGCGGCCTGTTCCACCGCCTGACTGGTTGTGTTAGCCAACACGGTAATTTCATCCATATTTTTTGTAATGGCTTCGGTTGCCTGCGCTTGTTCCCGTGCCGAAGTGACAATTTTCTTCGATTCAGCAGCGGAAAGTGCGACAGACTGGTTAGATTCACCGAGGGCAATCGCGACCTCTTCAAGGTGGGTTTGACTGGTATTCAAAGAAGCTAAACCGCGCTGAATCGCACTTTCCACGTCGCCAGATCGACTTTCCATGGCCTGAGTGACGGTATCAATTTTGGCGGCAGAAATAGCCGATTTTTCCGCCAACTTACGCACTTCGTCGGCCACCACGGCAAAACCACGCCCTTGTTCGCCAGCCCGCGCCGCTTCAATTGAAGCGTTCAATGCCAGTAAGTTGGTCTGGTCGGCAATATCGCGCACTTCTTGCGTCATCTGCGTAATGGCGTGGGTGGTTTTAATGAATTCCGCGGCGCGTCTGGAAATTTCGTTCACCGCTTCCTCCACCGTAGAAATTTCGCCAATCAAATACGACAGGCTTTCATTCGCGGAATCGGTTCGATCCCGGCTGGCGTCTATCTGATGGCCGGCGTTTTCAGCATTGCTGCTGACGACGCGTAATAGGCTCGCCAATTCATGCAAGGTGGCGTTGGTTGATTGCGCTGCTTCGCTTTGCCGCGTAGCCGTGGTCAGAATGTTGCCGGTCATCGCGCCGATACGAGACACCGCGGCATCCAGTTTGCTGCTGGCAGCAGCCATTTCGCCAACTGTTCCTTGCAGATTTTGCTGCATGCCGCTAATCACCGCCGAAAGACTGGTGCTATCGCCAGGGCGCAGCGCCATGCGAAAAGCGAGATCACCCCCGGCAATGCGCTGCACGGCGTCTGACACATATTGCGGGTCGCCGCCAAGCAAGCTGAGAATCAGGCGCACCAAGATGGCAAAAGCGGAAAGCCCCACGATGGACGCAATTAAACTCACTCCGATCATCCAGGCGCGGCTGGTCTCTGCGGTTTCGCGCAGTTGGGGGCTCAGTTGTGAGGCCGCATCGGCCAAATTCATGAATAAAATCAAGCTGGTGCCATTGGCAGCAAGGGTAGCCACGGCGAGAATTGCAAGCACCGCAAGCAAGCGAGTACGAAGTGCCATTGAAGCGTCCTTCCATTTTTGACCAATATTTGGAGGCGAATTTTAGTGACTATTTCAGGGTATGGGCAGCAAATGCGTCTGCTGACTCAACAATAACTGCATCG
>CAYWXO010000084.1:0-2400 GCA_964462255.1 uncultured Thiobacillus sp.
GGCATGTTCTTGTTAATAATGTTGAAGATGCTGTTGTTAATACTGCTGTTGTTAATGTAAAACTCCCTACTGTTTAGGATCCAGCCTTGAAATTTTCTTCGTTCATCATAACCCTATGCTTAACCTTAGCAGGGTGCGGGCAAATTCGGTTAACCGATAGAGAGCCACCGTGTTGTTTAACCAACAACAGTTTAGAAGTGACTGTTTTAGGCTACGGCACAAAAGCCAAATATAAAAACCTGTCTGAATCTGAACAAATATTAATGGCCATGCGCGATGCCAAAGAAGATGCTTACCGTAATTTACTTGAGCGCGTCGGTGTTGTTTCTTTAAACTACACCTCAAAACAAGCCACAAAAAAAGGCCACAGCATTGAAAATAATAAAAACCTGACCTTCAACGTTGCTGGCAAACTACAAGGCGTGCGCCTCATTCATTTAATCCCACTAGAACACGGTATTTACGAAGCCAAATTACAAGTGGATCTCGATAGCGCACTCATGACCGACAACACCCGAAACATTAGCGCTGTCTCGGTCGAAGAAACGGATTTTTCCAAAAAATCCAGCAATAGCAGCAACACTTCAAATAAACATCACCCCCGTCATCCCTTTTCCTATTTCTCCGAATAACTCATGTTGCGTCTAACTTTTATCTTTCTTAGCCTGTTAAGTTTTTCAGGCGGCGTACTGGGCGATGCGGTGTGCGAATGGGATAACTTGAAAAAAAATATCTGGTTTGACGACCTGGATCAACAGGGTGTACGCATGGCCTATCCGTTACCGCATGATATAATCAGCAGACAATTAGCGCCCGTCCTATTGCAATTAGATAAACACATCATCGAAAACACACTCACTAGCCGCAATAGTGACGCTGCACATAATGCGCGGCAGAAAGCACAAATACTCATCAGCGCCAAATTACTGTTCAGTGATTTTATCAACGAAGCGCGCATCCTGGGGCTCGGCTTGAGTGACCATTTAAAGATTACGCTCAAGATCACCTTGACGGACAATTTTTCGCAAACCCCAATCAAATCGTTTACCGTTGACAGCAAGAAACGAATTTGGCTGAATCCATTACAAAAAAATCAGCAGGATTTGCATGATTATGCGGTCAAAATGATTACGCATAAAATCCCGGAAATTGCCGAAATCATCGACAGCGAGCTGGATTGCGTTCCCTTTGCCACAAAAATCATCAGTACATCCGGCAAGGAATGGGTTATGCAAGGTGGTGGCAATAATAATATCAAACCCAACATGACCTTCTCGGTTATGGGCTACAAAGACCCACATTCTGAAAACATCATTTATAACAAAATAGCCACCATCAAAACAAAAGCGGTGAGTCCCAACACCAGCACTGCCGTTTCCAACGAAAATATGACTGATTTTTATCAGGGTCTGTTTGCTTTATACCCGCCCCCCAATCTTTAACTTTCCAAAAAAGTAGAAATCATTTAATTTTTACCATGTTAGGCTGTGAAGCATTAGGTTTATCCAAAGAAACGCGTTCCTGTTCAACCCCGACATATTCGTTCATCAAACGTCTGACATCACGCAGGGGAATAAAGGCTTGCGCAGAAGAAACCACCAGCAAGGTCTTGGTATCCAGCAAACGCGCATTTACCACAATTCCATCACGCGATTTTGTTAGCGTGCCAGTCAAAAAATAATGAATATTGAATTCATTTTTAAGCTCGGCAGGATTTCGACTAAAGACGTGATCGCCATTTGCTGCGACATTAATCGAATTCATCGCCTTAAAATCGACAATTTTAAAACCACTTAATTGCAGTTTATGGATCAACAACTCAGACAATGACAAACCAATTTTATCGGTTTCGCGTAACGACTCTAAATCAACAAAAGAAGTAATTGCAACACGGCTTTCTTTGAGATTAATTAAATCCCGATTATGCGTCAGTTGTTCAGCGATAAAAGTAGCCAGCTTATTAAGATTGCTACTAGCATTGCCACCACTCAACCTGAATTCGCCAGAAACCAGCGATTGATTCAATGAAGAAGAATTCCATAAATCTTCTTGTTCATTGGCAAAACAACCATAAGAAGCCAACAGCAAAGATAACAATAGCGTGAGTTTTTTCATAAACACCTCTTATTTTGCAACGCAAGCACCACGATAACGAATTGGCACGGTATATCTGCCGCAATTATCACAAGTATCAACTTGATGGATATTAAGCAAGCCAACGGAACAATCTCGCTTCTCTTCCAAAGTATCGCAGACACCGCCTTCGCACGAATTTGGTGTGGAAGTACAGCCACTCAGTAATATACCGAATAAAAAAGGAAACAAAAAAATTGATAACTTCATGCCCAGCCTCTCTTGGAAACAGGAAAATTGACAGCCTGCTATCCTACATTCTTTACC
>CAYWXO010000084.1:2500-4009 GCA_964462255.1 uncultured Thiobacillus sp.
CCAGCCTCTCTTGGAAACAGGAAAATTGACAGCCTGCTATCCTACATTCTTTACCACGCTTTAGCATTGTTGGCATCAGCAATGTCAGCTTTAGCGGTATTCGCTTTAGCAGTATTTGCTTTCTCCCCTGCTTGGGTATCTGCCGCTCCAATGACAAACCCGGCAATAACCGCAGCAGATCTCACCCATGTCTCCGACAGCACGCTGTTGAGCTTCGATTTCCCCGATGCAACGCCTTACAAGGTGTTCACCCTGTCGCAGCCTAACCGTATTGTGATTGATATCCATGCAGCCGATAAAGGACGCAAGCTCACCGCCCTAGCGCAGCAATTAGCAAAAGACGATGCCACCATTGCCAACATTCGCCTAGGCAAACCCTTGCCCCACGTCAGCCGCATTGTGTTAGACATCAAATCAGCGCTGCCTGAACTACAAACCCGGCTCCGTTCAATCGGCAATGCTAGCCAGCGCTTAACCCTACACTGGCACTCGCCACAGCACAGCCATCAGCAAACCCCGCAAACCCTGCAAACACTGCAAACCGCCCCAAGCAAACCCAATGAGCCGATTCAGCAGGCGCTAGATCAACTCGAAAATCACTACATGCAACCAGCCACCCAGCCGCCAGCCAATGCCGCCGAAATTCGTTTTACCTGCCACGCCATTGAACTCAGCGGTAACACGCTCTTTAGCAGCGCGCAGCTTGCCCCGCTTTGGCAAAATCAGTTGGGCAAACAAATTGCCCTGCTTGATATTTACGCCATTGCCCGTGCCATTACCGAGCGCTACCACGCCGACGGCTACGTCTTATCGATCGCTGAAGTTCCAGCCCAAAAGATAATCGCTGGCAAGGTCAGGCTTAACATCATCGAAGGCCAGATTAATGAAGTCAGTGTTCAGGATGCTGAAGGCAAAATTCTTAAAACGGAAAGTCAGCGGCTGACCGCAGCTCTAAAACAAAAACCAATGCAAATCAAACAGTTAGAACATATTTTATCGCAAAACCATTCTGGCACGATTGCGCGTGCTTATTTCAAACCCAGCGCGCAACGGGGCATCACTGCCTTAAACGTCGTACTCACCCGTGTATCGCCGCGCGTGCCAACACACCCCCGTTAGTGACCGTACTCATTAGCACCGCGCACACGCCCTGCTTAACCCACTGTCTTCGAGTAAACTGCGCAGCCCCGCGACGAAATATTTTCAATTCCGCCCTCCATCCCATGCTAAATCGCTCAACTGTGCTGCTCTGCCCCCGCCCTGCCTGCGCACACCCCGCGGTTTACCTGTTCATGCTTTGCCCGCATGCGCATTAGCTTTAGCGTCTTTTTTATTGTTGTTTCACTGACCGCACTGAGCCTTCTGAGCGGCTGTGCGGGTGATATGCCAAGAAAGCCTTTATCCGACGATCTGAAAGTCAGCAAACTTGAGCCATTAAAGCTGCCTGCAAACATCATTGGCCGCGCTGACGAGCAAGACAGCGAGATACAAAACCCCGTACCCAACCCC
>CAYWXO010000084.1:4109-5375 GCA_964462255.1 uncultured Thiobacillus sp.
GGTGACGATGTCATCAACACCACCAGCAGCCCAGTCTTGATGGCAACGCCGTTGGACGCGTCCGATCCTCTGCCGCTGCATCGTGTGGACTGGATGTCCTTCATTGACGCGCCGCTACAAGACGTGTTGCACGCGGTGATTGCCGATACACGCATCGCGCTGTCTATCGTCTGGGATACCCCCACTTCCAAAATTGTGTTGAGCAGCGTCTCCATGACCAATCTGTCCGGCGATCTAACCAAGGTGCTCAACAAACTGGCTGAAAGTTATGGTTTTTACTGGCGCTATAAGGACGGTATGCTGCATATTGCTGCCGATCGTCAATACATCACACCCGTGCCGCCGATTGCTGATTTATATGAATCGCTGCCCATCATGGTCAAAACCTTGGGCGGCGTAGATGTATTCATGGACAAAAGTGCGCGCGTCATCACTTTTCGTGCCGGCTCGCAGTCGTTCGCCAAAATCAGAAGCTACCTGGAACTGATCCGCCGCGACCGTTCCCTCATCGTTTACGACACTTATATCTGGGAAGTTGTGCTGAACGACACGGCAAAAATGGGCATCGATTGGGGCGCTTTTGCCGGCGCGGCCCCGACCACCGCTCTCACCGTTGGCTCCGGTGCCACCTTGGCCAATACCGGCAATTTACTTACCGCCGGCCTGGTCAACGCCACTTCAGGGGGCACCGGCTTAGCGTTGAACTTTGCCGGTTCACGCTTTTCCATGAGCACGCTGATCGATTTTCTCAATTCACAAGGCAACATCAATTCCTTGTCGCAACCGAAAATCCAATTGCTCTCCGGCGGTAAAGCCACCCTGAAAGATGAAATTGCCACCACCTATGTCTCGCGCGTCGGCAGCGCAACCATTTCCGCAGGCACCGTCTCACCTGGCTCAGTTGAAACCAGCCAGGTTAAAACGGGTGTTACGCTGGAAATAACCGGCGACGTTTCCGATGGCACCGTCTATTCCGATATAGCGCTGCAGGTTTCTGACCTGCTCGGCATGGGCTCGGCCACCGTCAGCGGCAGCACCATCGCCCTGCCGCAAACCGCCAGCCGCGAAGTCAAAACGCATGTCCGCGTCAAACCAGGCGACACCATCCTGCTGGCCGGCATCCAATACGACAAAATTAATAGCAACAAAGAAACCGGATTTGGCCTGCTGCGCGGCAAACAAGCCAGTGTGCAACGCTCCGAATTGGTGATTGTGATGCGGCCGCGCATCAAGTACTTTGTCCCACACGGTCAATCACCCGCTAAA